>CADDZI010000007.1 GCA_902812405.1 bacterium
GTAGCGGCCGCGCTTGCCGCGGCCGACGAAAGATAACGCCTGTGCGGGAGCTGGGCGCGGCGGCCGGGGTCCATGACAGAGGCCTCCGAGGGCGCGCGAAGGCAGGACGGCGAGAGCGCGACCGAAGTGCAGCCGCGATCTTGTGCCGGAAGCGCAAGACGACTCGTCCTCGGGCATGGACCTCGGCCGTCGCGCCACCTTCGCGCAGCCTTATGTCGGTCGCGCGAGCGCGACCGCTACGGATCCTCTCACACTCGAGGTGCCTTCTGTCGGTCGCGCGAGCGCGACCGCTACAAAACCAGCAGCGCGGACCCGGCGCATTCACAAATTCACAATTTGAACGTCACGTCCATGAACATTTCAAACGGCGAGGTTGTGAACAAATTCCCGTAGGGATACTGGACGATTCTCTGGATGGTGTCACCGGGATTGTAAATGTTGCCCACCGGCGGCAGGTGCCCCGGAATGACGTCGTACCCGCACTGATGCACGCCCAGGACCCACGGTTCGCGCGACCCGCCGAAGCAGGATGAGAAGAGATTGGCCGCCGTCAGCTGGATTGCCGTCCGCGACGACACGTCGTAGGCAATCTGCGCATGCACGCCGACGTACGACGGTTCGACGAATGCTCCCGGTGCATCGAAGACGCCGCTGAATTGATCCGGGATGACCATGGTCAGGGCACAGGTCGTCGCGTCGTAGGGCAGTCCGCTGCCGCCAAACGGATAGCGGGGATCGCCGGCCAGCGACCCCATGAGGGGCGCGCACGTTGCCGGATTGATGCCGATCTGCTGCTGCGGCGCACCATACCGGCTCCCCGAGATGTACTGCACGAGCGGCGTGATGCGCAGCGCGTCGTGGCGGTAGGTGAGTGCTAGGGTCGCATTGTTGGGCACGCCGTAGCTGGCCGACGACAACTGGGTGCCGGTCGGCACAATGTCGTAGGTCGGGTAGGAGCCGTTGGGATCGAGCAGCGCCTGGAGAGGTGCATTGTAGTACGGGTTGGCCACGCCGGAGGGCTCGGTCGCAAGGGCATTCGCGTTGCCGTAGATGCCGCACGGTGCTAGTGGATTCGTGGACGGTGCCGCTCCCGCGCAACCTTTCGTGAACGAGTTGTAGAGCTGGATCGAGCCGTTCACCGGCGATAGGAGCGTCGTGCCGTTGGGCAGGCTGCCGTACTGCATCCGGCTGTAGGTGTACGTGTAGGAAAACAGCGCCGAGAATCCGTTGCGCTCGGGTGAGCCGGCTTGCAGAAGAAACTCCGCCCCAAAGGCCGTCTGCTTGCCGGCGTTGACGCCCGAGACGATGCCCAGCGTGGGGTTGATGAAGAACTGTTGAATCTTGTCGCGCGTGCTGCGGTAGAACGGGGTGAGCTTGAAGCTGCTGTCGGTGCGGTGGAAGCGGTGCTCCCACGAGAGGTCGTAGTTGTAGGAAATCTGCGGCCGCAGGTCGTGTGCCGGCGTCGTGTAGCCCAAGGAGTAGTACAGCGAGCCGATGTCGTTGGCCAGGTTTTGCTGCAACGTGTCGGCCTGGATGTACTGAGCCTGCGGCGGCTGCGCGTAGACGCCCAGCGAGGCGCGCACGACGTCGTCGTCGCCGGCCTGATAGGTCGCTCCCACGCGTGGTTGGAACACCGTGTGGGCGAAGGACGCGGGCTCGGCGTTGGACAGCGTCGCGTTATGCCAGCCCGGGCCCAAGGCGACGCACGGTGTTCCCGGCGGCAACCCCGGGCCGCCAAAGACGGCGGGCGTGGTTTCATCAATCGGCACGCCCCCGTTGACCCCGGCATTGGCGCACATCACGAGATTCCATTCGTTAAACCAAAACTGCCGCAGCGGGCCGCCGGTCGTAGAAGGCAGATCGTACTCGAAGCGGTCGAGACGGATCCCGCCGTTGACGTGCAGGCGATTGGCGGGCCGCCACTGATCCTGCACGGAGAAGGCGGCAAACCGGGGTCGCACCAGATTCTGAACGCCATATGGACCGTTTTCGACCGCCAGCCATTCAAAGCCCGAGGGCGCCGGATAGTAAGGTCCGCTGTAGGTGAGAAACTTCGTGTTGAAGGCCGGCGGGGGTCCTCCCGGCGGCACGGGTGTCGTCGGTTCGCAGGACGTCGGCGTCGGCGACGTCGGAACGGCCGGGCTATAGTAGTAGCACACGCCATCCGTCGGCGCCGCCGTGCTGACGAGAGCGGCAAAGACCGACTGGGCCGGCGGGAAAAACGGCGGCCCCGGCGTTGAGTTGGTCATCTGCTCGTTGTCAAACGCGACGTTGTGCGACGTCAGGTAGGACGCCGAGATGCTGAAGAGGTGCTCGGAGCTCAGCTGAGCCGCGTATTCGGCTGCGGCGCCGTAGGTGTGCGTCCACAGCTCGCGGTCGTTGGCGCTGACGAAGGCGGTCGGGTAGATCTGGTTCGTGAAATTGGGCTCGTTGATGAAGTAGTCCGAATACGCGCTGTAACCGTACACCCGCACGTACTCCCCGACGCCGAAGTCGTGCTGGTACTGAATCTTCACGAGTGACTGACCGTTCGTGCTGCCGTCGCGGCGCAGACTCGGAATCTGACCGTTCACGCCGTATGCGTCGGCACTCGGGAACAGGTAGGGTTCCATGCCCGCAATCGGCCCAAAGGGTACGCCGTTGACCGATGCACCCAGCGCACCGCCGTACTGAAAACCGGAGACGAAGACGGGCACCGAGCCCGGCGCATGCAAACCGGGTGTGTTCTGTTCCGCCCGCGTCCACAGTGCAGGCCCGCCCCAGTCGCTGTAGGAGCTGTAGACGGACGTGTACAGCTCGGACACGTCGTACAACAGTTGCACGTCGTCGTTGACCCCGGCCCGCTCGTGAGGGATGCCGACGTGGAGATTGACCACGCTCTCGCGGTCAGCCACCGATGCATTCTTGCCCATGACGTACGGCCCCAGAATGTAGCCGCCGGGCCCTGCGGGCAGCGATCCGAAGAAGGCATGATTGGCGTAGCAACCGGTGTAGTCGGAGCCGTTGGGCAGTGCCGGGCATCCCACGCCCGCAAACGGCAGCGGACTCAAAGGTCCGAAAGCCGCGTTGGCGAGGTCGAAGGCCTGGCCGAACTGCGAGCTGATCGAGGCGCCGTTGAACTGGTCAGCGTAGCGGAAATCCTGGTTGAAGCCGCCCGTCGCGAGGTAGTAGGTGAAACGGCGGTCGGGCGCGGCGCCTCCCACCTCAAGCGCGAGGTGATTGTAGAATGCCGCGGCGCCCAGAGAACCGGTGACGTCCGCAAAGCCCGGCAGCGTCCCCGTCTTGATGACCTGATTGACGTATCCCGAGAGGCCGTGGGACTCTGCGTCGGCAGGCGCGCCGCCCGTGTAGACTTGCAGCTGCTGCTGGCCCAGAGTGGAGAGATTGGTCGTCGGCACGTTGTCGAAAGCGCGATTGAGCGGAATGCCATCCAATTCGTAGCCGATCTCGTTGAAGTCGCCGCCGCGCAGGAAGATCGGTTGATTCCAGCCGGACTGCGCGGGCGGCACGAATGCTCCGGGGACTGCGGAGATGGACGCATATGCCTGGTTGATGCTCCCCCCGCCCCCCAATGCCGTCAGCGTATTGGCGACATTGGGCGTGATGGCGTAGACGCTCTGCGTCGTGCCGGGACTGAGCAGGCCCAGTACGGAGGACGAGACCACCACCCGGGAGAGAGTTCTCACCGCTTCCTCGAGGACGAATTCGAGGTTGCGCGTGTTGTCCGCCAAGACCGTGATGCCGGGCTGCTTCAGCATCCGGTAGCCGTCTTTGGAGATAGTGACGGTGTACGTGTCCGGCAAAAGCGAGGCGAAGAGGAAGTGACCCGTGGCGTCCGTGCGGGTGACGGCCGCCTGCGCCGGGGATGTCACGGAAACAAGAGCACCGGCCACGGGTGCTCCGGACGTGGTGAAGACGTGGCCGCCCAGCGCCCCGGTCGTGCCCGCTTCGGAAGAACTAACGGATGATAGCAAAAGAGAAATGGCGAGCAGACAGGGCGCAAAGGCGGACCGCCATGACGATGGTGTCATGCGTGCGTGTCCCTCCTTGCGAGAAGAGGATTGCGCGATGCCGGGCGGCGCCACCTCCTAGGTCGCGCTTGCGCGACCGCGGGTAGCGGTCGGCTTTAGCCGACCGTCGCGCTTGCGCGACCGACGGAACGCAATATTCACGCGGCGTCAACCCAACGTGGCACGTGCTGTCGGCCGCGCAAGCGCGGCCGCTACGGTAAAAGCGGCGCGTTCCCCACCTACGACGTCACGTTCTCCAACCCAACGCGATACGCTCTGTCGGCCGCGCAAGCGCGGCCGCTACGGTAAAAGCGGCGCGTTCCCCAGCTACGACGTCACGTTCTCAGGTGTCACCGAACGCCAGGCTGACGATCGGCGAATCAAAAGCACGAGCACCGATCCTATCGCGAGGCAGACGCCTGCGAGAAAGAACAGGCTGCGGTATCCGGCGACCGGCTCGCTGACTCGTCCCAACAGCCATCCGCCCACCGCCGGAGCCGCAATGCTGGGCAGACCGCTGGCCAAACCCCACAGGCCCAGATCCCGCGCAACGTCGCGCAGCTGCGGCACGGAATCGATCGCCAACGCCCATCCGGTTGAGACGAAGGCACCGTAGCCGAGGCCAAACAGCAAGGCAAGCCAGACCAGGCCGCGCATACCCGGCGCGAACGCAAAGAACAGGACGGCGACGGTCATCGGCAGACCTGAGAGCGCCACGACGATTTTGCGGGGCAGGCGGTCGGAGAGCTGCCCAATCCACAGGCTCGTCAGCACGGCGCCCGCCAATGCCAGCCCTCCGAAAATGCCCGTCGTCGCGGATGGGTTGACGTTACCGACAACGTCGTGAAAGAAGTACAACACAAATGTCATGAGCAGCGTTAAACCGAAATTAATGAACGACCGGGAGAAGAACGCGATCGTGAAATCATGCCACGAACCGATACGGGCCCGCTCTCCGTCGCCGGCGTAGGGTCCCTCGGGCGTCAGGGCGGCACACAGGGTACCGGCCGCGACCAGGACCGCGGTCCACGCAAAGAGGGTCGAGGGCGCAAGCAAGCTGGCGCAGGCCAATCCCAACACCGTACCCAGCAATGCCGCCACACCCTGGTAACCCGAGGCCAGACCCCAGTGCCCCTGTTCGACGGCCTCCGGGATGAGCGGCTGATACCCGGCCAGACTGACGTTTTGGCCGATTGTCGCCACAAACAATCCACCGGCAAAAGCCGGCAGATCCGTCGCACGTCCCATCCAAGCCAGGCCTGCGATGTTGAGGAGGGCGCCCGCGACGATCACCGGCCGGCGGGGCGTGCCGCGCCGGCGCAGCCAATCCGAGACGGCGCCCGCGACAGGCGGCACGACGATGGACAGCGCGGTGGCCACGGTCGCCACAACCGCCAACACCTGCGCGTGCCGGGCGGGTGCCAGGCGTAAGATTGCGGCCGGCACGGCGATCGTCATGAGTGCCGCCGTTTGGAAGTTAAGCGGCACCCAATATGCGTTGAGCAGGCTCTGGCGAAAAACGCTGCGGCCGATCATCGAGGAGGCGCGCCGAATCCCTGGCCCGCGCCGGCGGCCCGGGTCAGCCAGCGCGTACACCGCACGCGACGGCGTCGGACATCCGTGCTGGGTGCGCTATCCGTGCGCCGTTTCTTCGCCAACCGGGTACAGGTCGCTTGTGATCCAGCGCGGCTTGACCCGCATGCGCTGCGGGCTTAGGCGCACGTAGACGACGGGGATGAGAATCAGCGTCAGCATCAGCGAGCTGATGAGACCGCCGATCACAACTAGGCCGAGGGAGCGCCGCGAAACGACGGCATGGTCGAGCCCCAAGGCCAGCGGCAGCATGCCGAAGACCATGGCCGCCGTCGTCATGATGATGGGGCGGAAACGCACCCGGGCGCTCTCCTTGATGGCTGCCAGGCGGTCCATGCCGCGTTCCCGCAACTGGTTGGCATAGTCCACGAGCAGGATGCCATTCTTCGTCACGAGACCGATGAGCAGGACCGTCCCGATCAGCGAGAACGCATTGAGCGATTCATGCGTCAGCGCCAGGGCCCCTACGGCGCCCACGACCGCCACCGGTACGGAGAACATGATGATGAACGGCGAGCGGTAGCTGTTGTAGAGCGCCACCATGAGCAGGAAGACGAGCACCATACCGGCGGCCAACGACATGGCCATGCCGCGTACGGTGTCGGCAAGGTTCTGCTGCGTGCCGGTACTGTTGGGAACGACCGACACCGTCGGCGGGAGGTGCAAGGCCGCCAGGCGCTGCGCAAACGCCTTCTCGACGCCTGACAAGGTTTGGCCCGGAGCAACGTTGGCGCTGACATGGATGACGGTCTGGCGATCGACCCGGTCGATGGAGCGCGTGCTGCGCGTAAAGGTCAGGTGTGCGAGGTCGCCGACGCGGACGATCCGGCCGTCGTCGGCCCGCACGCGGATGTCTTGCAACTCGTTGAGCGTGTGCTGGTAGGCGACCGGGTACGTCACCTGAACATCCTTGAGGCCGTCGGCGGTTTCGAACTGGGTTGCACGCACGCCGCCGAAGGCGGCCCGAATGGCGGTTGCCATCGTCGCGATGTCCACGCCGGCCCGGTGCGCCGCATCTCGATCGAAGGTAATGTTGAGCTGCGGTGCGAGGCTGCCGCCGGAGCTGTACACGTTCACTGCACCCGGGGTCTGTTGCAGAGCCCGATACACTTTCTCCGCAGACCGCGCGGGATCGCCTTGCGTCGTGCTCACCAGGTAATCCAAGGGTTGTGAGTTGCCGCCTTGCGGGTCGGTGACCGGAATAACGACCGGGTGCGCGCCGGGTGCCAAACGCTCGGCGATGCGCCGCAAGTACGCAACCCAGTACTGCGTCGGGTAGCGCCGGTCGGGACTCAAGTGGACGTCGATTTGGGCAACGCCGCCATCCATGAGGTAGCCCCCGGCCGGGGCCTGCGCCGCGCCCGCCACCGACGTCTCGCTGCTTAGGTCGGGGATGAAGTCCACCTCGCGCTCGATCGCCCGCACGGCCCGGCGCGTCACCGCCAGCGGTGTACCGCTCGGATAATTCAGCTCGACGTACATTTCGCCCGTATCCTGGGGCGGATCGAACTCGAAGCCGACGACGTTCAGCGGCCAGATCAGCGCCACCGCGCTGACGAGCGTCACCGCGGCCAGACCCAGCACTGCCGCCGGATGCGCAAGGCCCCACGGCAGGATGCGCTCGGCGTACCAGGTTCGGAAGCGTTCGAAGCCGCGCGTGAACTCCTCGATGATGCGCAGCGTGCGCTTGCTGGACAAAAGCGACCAGTTGCCGGCCAAGGCCGGAGTCACCGTGAAAGAGACGAGCAGCGACGAGAGCGTCGCGACGACGACGACGAGGGCGAACTCTCCCAGGAACTTGCCGACGATGCCCGGCAGGAAGGCGATCGGCAGGAAAACGACGACGTCGACGAGCGTGATGACGATGGCCGCCAAGCCGATCTCCAAACGGCCGTTGATGGCGGCACGGGGTGCAGGCTCGCCCAATTCGCGATGCCGCTCGCTGTTCTCCAGAACGACGATGGAGTCGTCGACCAAGATGCCGGTGATGAGCGTCATGGCCAAGAGCGAGACCGTGTCGAGCGTGAAGCCGAGCAAGCGCATGACGATGAGCGTGGAGAAGAGCGAGGTTGGAATGGCGATGAGAACCGCCGCCGCGTTGCGCCAGGATCGCAGGAAGAAAACCATGACGATGGCGACAAGCAGGATGCCCTCGAGCAGCGTCCGCAGGACACCGTGGAGGAGGGCCGCGGTGTAGGCGGACTGGTCGTCGATGACTGACAGGGAGACGCCAGGGAAGCGCCGCTCGAGATCGGGCAGGGCTGCAATGACCGCGTGGGCCGTGTCGACCTCGTTGGCGCCCACGGCCTTTTGCACGGTGAGGAAAATGTTCGGGTCGCCGTTGACGTACGAGAACACCCGGGCGGGTGCAAAACTGTCGAGGACTTGGGCGACATCACCGACGCGGATGCCGTTCGTGTGCGGGATGTCCAGCGCCGCGACCGAGGCTGGCCCGCTGATGTCGCCCCGAATGTTGATGCCTGTCTCGCGCTCGCTGCCGTACAGGATGCCACCCGGGAGGCGTACGTTGTTGACAGCAATGGCCCCGATGACGTCGTTGATTGTCAGGTTGTGCTGCTTGAGCTTGACCGGATTGACTTCAACTTCCACCGACGGCGTCACGACGCCGTTGGCCTGGACGTACCCGACGCCGGGGATCTGCTCGATGGCGGGGATGAGGTGATTTTCCACCGTCGCCGACAAGTCACCGGCATTGAGGCTGGGCGAGGTAACGGCCAGGGTCAAGACCGCGGATTGCCCGGGGTCGAACGTCTCGATCCGCGGGGTGGGCAAATCGGCCGGCAGGTCGGCTTGCGCAGCTTGCATGCGGCGTTGCACTTCGACCAAGTCGTCGGTCCGCGACGACTTCAGGCTGAACTGGAGGATGATGCTGGCAAAGCCCTGCTGGATTTGCGAGTCTGTATGTTCGAGGTACGGGGCGCCGGCCAGCTGGTCTTCGATGGGTCGCACGACGCTGTCACGCATGTCGGCGGGCGAAGCACCGGGATAGAAGATGATGATGTCGACGATGGGCAGCCCGACGTTGGGGAGTTCCTGTTCGCGCAGGCTGTGCGCGGCGAGGAGGCCGCCGATCGTGAGCGCCGCCACGAGGACAACAGCCAGCGTGGGCCGTGCGACGAAGATTTTAGTGAGCATGAACCCCGTTTACCGGTATCGCAAAGCCCATAGGTTTGTCATCGGCACGGACTTCCACTTGTTCCAGCCGGGGCAAGGTCGCAGAAGACACGGTATCCGTCAGGACACCCAGCGGCTAGGCGGAAAGAGTACGTCAGTCGCCAGCCGTTTGTGGACCAGTTTCCGAAGAAGCCGCTGTGGCATCGGGCACAGTGTCTGCCTCGCGCCACACATCTCGGACCTCCATATGCGGCGCACCGGTTGGGTACACCCCCTGCGGGTGATCGGTCACCCAACGCCGCGCCAAGGCCGCAAGGTATTCGAAGTTCTGATACTGCACCGCCCCCCGGTGGCGACGTAGGATTGCCATCACCGGCGTCAGGTTTCTCCAGGCGGCATTGATGAGCCGGGCAAATTGGTCCAAGAAGACGTCGGGTTCCACAATGTTGTATTTGACGAGCGTTCCCATCTCGTTGAACCAGTTGCAGACGGTCATTTCGGGATGGACGCGCGCGTCGATGAAGCCCAACTGGGCCAACTCGCGCCGGTACTGCGGATCCCGCATTTTGTGGTCCAGGTAAAATTGGACGTAGCGCAAGGCTTCCTGGAGTTCGGGGCTGCGGAAATCCTGGAGCAGGGCAATCTGTGCCTGAAGTTGGTTCTTCGCCTGCAGGTGCCGCAACTCAACGCCGGCTGCGATCGCCGTTGCCAGGATCACGAAGAATGTGCCGGCGGCGGCCACGGAATTCAGGAGCTCCAAGGACCAGTGCATGAGTGCCTCCTCGTGGCAAGACGCACTGGCCCCGCGCCGGCAACACGGTGGCCGGAGCTGGTGCGGGTCGCTAGCGGTCAGGTTGGCCGTCACAAAGCGCGTGCCCTGTAGAAAGGTGTTCCGTAGCTCGCGCTTGCGCGACCGATGGAGCGTCACCCCTTGGGGATCCGACCACGACGTAACGTTCTCTCGGCCGCGCAAGCGCGGCCGCTACCAATAAGCGAAGCTATTCTGACTCTGCGTTGCCCGTCGGCCGCGCAAGCACGGCCGCTACGGGGATTGGCGTTACGCTCCGTCGGCCGCGCACGCGCGGCCGCTACGTAAGCGCGGCCGCTGCGAAGAACGTACCCGCGACAACAAAAAGGCTGCCGAGTTTTCCCGGCAGCCCCGTTGTGATGGTAACCGCAAGTGCGGCTTACATCATGTCGTAGCCGCCCATGCCCGCGCCGGGTCCGGCCGCGCCGTTCTTCTTCTCCTCCGGCTTCTCGGAGATGAGCGTCTCAGTCGTCAGGAGGAGCGCCGCGATCGATGCCGCGTTCTCAAGCGCCGAACGCGTCACCTTGAGCGGGTCGACGATGCCCTTCTTGAACATGTCGCCGTAGTCGCCCTCAATCGCGTCGTAGCCGTGGTTGCGCTCCAGCGTCTTGACCTTCTGCACGACCACCGAACCCTCGGCACCGGCATTGTCGGCAATCTGCCGCAGCGGCTCTTCGAGTGCCCGCTTGACGATGTTGATACCGACCAACTCGTCCGAGGTGACGCCGTTGCCGCGCGTCAGGTGCTCGATGGCCTTGGCCGCATGAACGAGCGCCGCGCCGCCGCCGGGCAGCATACCCTCTTCGACCGCCGAACGGGCGGTTGAAACGGCATCCTCCATGCGGTGCTTCTTCTCTTTGAGCTCGGTCTCGGTTGCCGCACCCACCTGGATGACGGCCACGCCGCCGGAGAGCTTGGCCAGCCGCTCCTGCAGCTTCTCGCGGTCGAAGTCCGAGTCGGTCTCTTCGATCTGCCGCTTGATCTGCTCGATGCGGCCCTTGATCTCTTCCTTCTTGCCGGCGCCGTCCACGATGGTCGTCTCTTCCTTGGTGACCTTCACGGTACGGGCCTTGCCGAGCTCGTTGATCGTGACCTTGTCGAGCTTCAGACCCAGCTCCTCGGAGATGACGGTGCCGCCGGTCAGGATGGCGATGTCCTTGAGCATCTCCTTACGCCGATCGCCGAAGCCCGGCGCCTTGACGGCGACGGTCGTGAACGTGCCCCGCAGCTTGTTGACGACGAGCGTCGCGAGCGCCTCGCCCTCGACGTCCTCGGCGATGATGAGCAGCGGCTTCTGGAGCTGCACGACCTTCTCGAGCAACGGCAGGATGTCGGCGATGGCCGAGATCTTGCGCTCGGTGATGAGGATGTACGGATCGTTGAGGACGGCCTCCATGCGCTCCGGGTCCGTCACCATGTACGGCGAGATGTAGCCCTTGTCGAACTGCATGCCTTCCTTCAGTTCCAGCTCGGTCTTGGTGGTCTTGGACTCCTCGACCGTGATCACGCCGTCCTTGGTAACCTTCTCCATCGCGTCGGCGATGATGTCGCCGATGGATTTGTCCTTGGCCGAGATGCTGGCGACCTGGGCGATCTCCTCTTTGGTCTCGACCTTGCGCGCCATCTTCTTGAGCTCCTCGACCGTCGCCGTGACGGCCTGCTCGATGCCGCGCTTAATGGCCAGCGGGTTGGCGCCGGCGGCCACGTTGCGCAGACCCTCGCGAATGATCGCCTGCGCGAGGACGGTGGCGGTCGTCGTGCCGTCACCCGCAATGTCGTTGGTCTTGCTCGCAACTTCCTTGACGAGTTGCGCGCCCATGTTCTCGAAGTGGTTGGGGAGTTCGATCTCTTTGGCGATGGTCACGCCGTCGTTGGTGATGGTCGGCGAGCCGAACTTCTTGTCCAGCACGACGTTACGGCCTTTCGGGCCCAGCGTCACCTTCACGGCGTCGGCGAGAGCGTTCGCGCCGCGCTCGAGCGCCCGGCGTGCGGCTTCGTCGAAAAGTAATTCCTTGGCTGCCATGATGCTCCAGCGCTCCTTTAGCGTTTCACGATTGCGAGAACGTCCTTCTCGCTGATGATGAGGTACTCGGTGCCGTCAATTTTGATCTCCGAGCCTGAGTACTTGGAGTAGATGACCCGGTCGCCGACCTTGAGGTCCATCGGGATGACCTCGCCCTTGTCGGTCTTACGGCCGGGACCGACGGCGATGATGACTCCTTCCTGGGGTTTCTCCTTGGCGGTATCCGGCAAAATGACGCCGCCCGCCGTCTTTTGCGCCTGCTCGACCGATTCGATGACGACCCGGTCGCCCAGAGGCTTGAGTTCAACTTTGGTCGCGGTTGTGGCCACGGAACTTCGCTCCTCCTTGGGTTCGCGTTTCCAACTCCCCGCTGCACCCCGGCGCTTTGGGTCGGCCGCGGACGCCGGCTCGGGTTCGGTCACGTTTGACCAGCCCGGGCGATCGCGCGCGGTTTTCGTGTACAGAAGAGGCCGGAAACGGCTACACGGTTGCTCTTAGCAGTCTTAGCACTTGAGTGCCAAGTGCATTATAACCGGGTTACTGCCCCTTGACAAGGCGTTCCTGCGTGGCCGGCCGGATGGGAGCGGGAGCACCGTGGGCGGGTGCGGAATAGGTCGCTACCGGGCGCACTCTGGCCGGCTGGTCGCCGGCCGAAAATGGTGGCAGCCATGCGTCTCATCCCCCGTCCCTGGCAACCCCGAAGCCGTCTCGGGCTGTCGGCAGCATGCCTTTCGGCCGCCCTGGTAATTGCACTCGTTGCCACACCCGGGGTCGCCGCCCTGGCCTCCTCCCCGGCCCTAGTCATCGACGGCTCACCAGCCACTTTGGACGTTCCGCCGCTGGTCGAGGGCGGGCACGTCCTTGTCCCCATGCTGGCCGTCTTTGAGCAGCTCGGGGCCAGAGCATGGTTTGACCCGGCTTCCCAAACCGCCGTGGCCCAAGCCGGGGCAACCGTTGTGCGCGTTCAGGTGGGGGCAAGGACCGCCTCTGTGAACGGCCGGTCTGTGACCATGGACGCCACGCCGCGGCTTGTCGCCGGGCGCATCATGGTTCCTCTCCAGCTGGTCGCGCGTGCTCTGGGCGTTGCGGTGGACTATGACGCGCAGAGCAACCAGGTTTTCATCGTCAGCGGTTTTCATCCGGGCAGTTTCGCCGCCTATGCAGGCGGCCCGGTGTACCATCCGGCGGCGAGGTCTTTGCTCTCGGTAACCGACGTGCGCCCCGAGTCCGGACAGATCGTCGGCTCTCCCTACCCGTCCATCTACGCGAGTTTCCAAGGCGGAACGTCGGCCGTCGATCCGGCCAGCGTCACGATCAGCGTTGACGGGGCGGACGTTACGGCAAGCGCAACCGTCTCGTCGCAATACGTCTCCTACACGCCCACCTCACCGCTGACGACGGGCGTTCACAACGTTGAGATCTCCGGACGCACCGAGGATGGCACGCCGTTTTCGCAAGCCTGGTCGTTCCAGGTCGATGCCGGCACTGCCGCCGATTACGGCAGCGCAGCCTACGGCGGCTTCGGTGCAAGCGGCAGTTTCTATGACTGGCGGTGGTTCCACCGCTTTGGATTCTTCCCGCCGGGCTTTGCCGTCTTCACGCCGGGCCCGCTGTTCTTTGTCTCCGGCGGCGTCATCGAGGTGATCTTCTTCAACCGCTTTTTCCCGTTCGGGAACGCCTTCTTTACGATTTCCGGATGCCCCGGGACGTTCGCCTTGACGCCGTGGCTCGGCAACCCTGGGTTCTTCTGGGGCGTCATGCAGGTGCCGTTTGGGCTGCGGGCGCATCACGCCGTGATCACCGCACACTTCACGACGCCGCAGGGCCGCGTCGTCGCCGTGCGCTCGACCGCGCCGCTGGAGATCGACGGCACGCGCACAACGCTGCCGCCGGCTCTGCGCTATGCCGTCTTACCTCGTCTTGTCCAGCATCCGCTCACGCCGCGCGATGCGGTTGTCTTCGACCACCTGGCCGGCCGGTTTGACCGCGACACGGGCGCGACGGCATACCCCCCGCCCCGTATCAATGCCGGTACAGGCGCGGGCACGGGGGTAGACGGCAACCCGCACGTTGTGCGGCCTGCCTTGCGGCCCCTGAGCCCCACGCTGCGCGAGCCTGTCTTCGAACATCCGGTGCACCCGGTGATAGCGCCGTGGGGTTCTCCCAGCATGCCGATCGTCCGTCAGCCGGTGATCGTAGGTCCACACATCCAGGGACCGTCCATCCCGATCTGGCACGCCGGCCTTCCGGGCGGCATGCATGGCGTCGTGCACCTGCCTGCGCCCCCGCCCCGGCCGTAACCGTCGCACAAGCGCAGGCGACGAAGCCCCCGGAGACCCGGCCACGAACGTCGCGGCGATCGCAGCGGCATGCTGTGCAGCGGCCACTCTTTGCACACGCGCCGCAGTCGCGGACACTTTGCCCACCTACTCGACGATGGAAGATTCCGTCGAAGGCGACATTGTCTTTAATCGACGGCAAGTTTGCCCTCCCGATCCGCGACGCCAAGGGATACCTCGAGCACGTGGCCCTGCATCAAGGCACCATCATTCTGCCGCGCGGGCTACGCTGACAACCGGGGGATGCTGGTGACCATGTACGGTTACCATGGCGGCTCGGTGCTTCGGGCGAACGAGGTCGAGACGCCGTCCATTGTCTACGGATCTTTCCGACCCTCGTTCAGGGCGTTTGGCGGATGGTTGCCGGGCAACGTGGGCTTCGGCGTCTTCGGGGCATTCTTCGGCGAACCTTAAAGCCCACGTTCAGCCCCCGTCGTGCGCACGCACGCCGGCCGGACAAGGTGCATCCTCAAAGGCAGCGACATTAAGCTTTCTTAACCGGGACAAGACTAGGGCATAGAGGGGCGAAGCGGCGCGGCATGAAGCGCCGCTTATTCTTTCTCTGGACACTTGGCATCTGGCTTGGGATCTGCGCCCACCTGGCCACGGCAGCCCGCGCCTCCCTCGAAGGACAACTCCCCGACGGGCGGCTTGTGACGCCGGTCGGGTACACGATTCCCGTTGAAGGATTCGCGTCCTCGCTTGCGCTGTCGCCCGACAAACGTTACCTGGCGGTCCTCTCGCAACAGGGCGGCGCCATTGATGTGCTCTTGCTGGGGGAAGACTCGCGTCTGGTCGCCCGGCTTGCCGTTCCGTGGGCAACCGGTATGGCTTGGACCGCAGATGGTCTGTTTGTCACCCGCGGCTACAGCGGGCTTGTCTCGCGCTTCACCTATGCCCCCTCGGATCGTGATACACCCTCGTTCACCCCGCACGGCGACATCGACGTCGGCGGTCTCCTTAACGGTATCGCCGACGATCCGAACACCCATCGGCTGGCGGTTGCGCAAACCGCCCTCCAGCAGGTTGTCGTCCTGGATGACCGCACCGGCAGCGTGATTGCACGCTTGCCGGCTTTCGGGCAGCCCTTTGCCACCGGGTTTTGCGCCGGCCGCATCGTTGCGACGCTGTTCGACTCCGACCGCGTCGCCATCTGGGAAGCGGGCGCAACGACCCCGCGTCTTGTCAACGTGGGCCCCCATCCGACCCGTTTGCTCGTCCACGGCTCGACGCTGTTCGTCACGGATGCCAACGGCCACGACGTCGTCGCGGTGGATCCTGTGCGCGCCGCCGTTATCCGAAGTTTTGACCTCGCCCCACTGCCCGGTTTTCCCTTCGGCCAGACGCCGGCCGGCATGGCCGTCTCCGATGACGGACGCACGCTGTTCGTCGCCGAGTCCGGTCTCAACGACGTTGCGATCGTGGATCTGGACCGCGGCGCGGTCGTCGCCCGCATTCCTGCCGGTCAGTATGCGGCCGACGTCGCCTACCTCAAGGGCGCCACGATCGACAAGGATCCGCGGATCAAACCCCAGCTCTTCATTCTGAGCGCACAAGGAGCCGGCGAGCAACCCAATCCGGGCTCCGAGTGGGACGGCTGGTACAGCGGACTCGTCCAGCACGTCGTGCTCGACCGCTACCTGTTCGCCCGTTGGACGCAGAGCGTTGCCCGCAATAACCGTCTGGCCGCCCTGGACCGGCGCGCGGCCGCCACCCTGCCGCCCATTCGCCACATCGTCTTCATCGTCAAGGAGAACAAGCACTTCGACGAAGAGTTCGGCAGCTTCCCGGGCGCCAACGGCGACCCGACGCTTGAGCTCTACGGACCGCGGTACACGCCCAATGCCCATGCACTGGCGGCGCGCTACACGCTCTTCGACAACTTCATGGGCAACGGCGATAACAGCGACATGGGCCATTCGTGGACGACGCAGGGCATCGCCGACGACTACCTCGAGCGCAGCGTAAACACGCCCGACGATCCGGCCGCACCCGGCGTCTGGCGCATCGCGAGCTCGATTTGGCCCGTGCCGCGCGCCGGTGAGGACACGATCGCGCGCTCGGCGATGAACTTCGATTGGTTCACGAACCTGCAGGCACTACCCGCCCAGCCGCGGGTCAACGTCAGCGCCGTCTTCGGCCCGCGGGGGGAGTTGATTGACGAACTGTTGCGCGCCGGCATCTCCTTTCGCGTCTACGGCGAGCAGATGACGATGCTGCCCGACGGTCGCATTGCCCCCGGCCTCGCGGCGCACGCCGACCGCGCCTACCCGGGCGCCCACATCGACTTCACGGTGCTCGACACACAGCGCGCACGGCTTTTTCTGCAAGATGTCGCCGCACACGGGCTTGCGGCCTACTCGTACCTCACCTTGCCGACCGATCACACGGCGGGAACCAAGCCCGGCTTCTACACGCCCGCCTCGTACGTGGCCAACAACGACCTGGCCTTGGGTGAGATCATCGCAGGTCTCTCGCACCGCCCGGAGTGGCGCGCGACGCTCGTCGTCGTCACCATGGACGACCCGCAGGGAACCGGCGACCACGTCGACTCGCACCGCATGCCCGCCCTGGCCATCGGCCCCTACGTGCGCCGCGGCTTCGTCGACCACACGCGCTACAGCATCCCGTCCATCTTGCGCACGGTCGAGGTCTTCTACCACCTGCCGCCCTTGAACATGGAGGACGCGCTCGCCCCGCCCATGCTCGATATGTTTGCGCGGCAGCCGGACGTTGCGGTCTATCGTGCGTTGCCCTCCAATGTACCGCTCGTACGCAACCCGGGTAAAGCAAAGACCGCCTACCTGGAACTGGATACTCCGGAGTCACGCCTCTTCCCGAACGAAGAATGGGCGTCCATCAAAGGAGCCCGCTCTCTGGCGCAGCACCTGGCATACTTGCGCAGCCTCTATCCGGTCGCCAACCTGGCACAAAGCGCCGGCGATCCCTGAGAGGTCGTAGCGCAGTCCGGCTCGGCGATGCGGGGCAACAGTGCCGGACGCACCTCAAGGCGCAAGAAACGCATAGAAAGACCGGTTGCCAGGCGCTCCTTGAGCGTGGCGCCGGGCGCCGGGCATACCCCAAGCGCAAGAACCGGATAGAACGACAGGGGCCGGACGTGGTAGGATGCCGGCATGGGAGCTGGATCGACCGCGCCGGCGGCGTTGCCCGGCAAGGCAGCGTCTCGGCAGCCCGCCGCACACGCAGATGACGCCGCACGCATGCGTGCGATCTGCAGCGACATTCTGGCAGCCTGCCGGAAGGGCGACGCAGGCCCGTTGACGCTTGACACCCTGGCGGCGCGGGCCGGCATGAGTACGTTTCACTTTGCGCGGCGCTTCAAAGCGATTGTCGGCGTGACGCCCGGACAGTTCATTGCGGCGGCTCGGTTGGAACACTTCAAGCGGCGCCTCGGGCAAAACGGCACGATCGGCGGGGCGCTCTACGACGCAGGGTACGGCTCGCCAAGCCGCGTGTACGAGCGGGCGGGGAGGGTATTGGGGATGACACCCGGCGAGTACAGGCGCGGTGGCGAGGGCTTGAACATCTCCTATGCCGTGCTGGACACGCCGGTCGGACGGCTGCTCATCGCGGCGACCGACCGGGGCATCTGTTGCACGCGTTTTGGTGAATCACGGCGTGCGCTTGTCCGGGATCTGCGCGCGGAGTATCCGGCTGCCCGCATCGTACCGGCGAGAACCGGCGGCAACCCGCAGTTTGCAGCCTGGGCGCAGGCCATCGCCCGCCATCTTACCGGCGGGCAGCCGCATCTCGATTTGCCGCTGGACGTACGGGGCACGGCCTTCCAAATCAAGGTCTGGCAGTGTCTGCGGACCATCCCCTACGGCGAGCGCCGTTCCTACACCCAGGTTGCAGCCGCCATCGGCCAGCCGCGGGCAACGCGCGCCGTAGCCCAGGCCTGTGCGCGCAATCCGGTCGCACTGCTCGTTCCCTGCCACCGCGTGTTGCGCAGCTCGGGCGACCTGGGAGGATACCGCTGGGGCGTGCGCCGCAAAGCCACGCTCCTGGCCCGGGAACGCCGAGGTTTAGACCTGCGGCGACGCCGGAGCGATGCGTCGCAAATCGCGGTGCAAGGGCAGGCGGCGCAGGATGTTTTCCCGCGTCACGAACCCGACGAGCTGACCGCCAGCGTCGATGACGGGAATCTGCGCCACGCCGGTTTGTGAGAACAGCTTCAAGACGTCGGTTGCCTGGGTCGTGGGCGTCACGCTGTGCAGGTCTTCGAGGCGGGTCATGAGCGAGGTGACGTAGGCAGCACCCGGCGGACGATCCCCCAGCTTGACGAAGTCGCCCAGGCTGACGATGCCGAGCAGCCGGTCACCGAGCATGACGGGGAAGGCACGCCGGCCCGTTCGCATCATCGTTTGGAGCACGACGTCCGCCGTGGCGTCCGCCGGCAGTGCGACAGGCGGCGCTTCGGCGATGTCGGCGGCGGTTAGGCCCTGGAGCGCGTGTTCAAGTTCGGCGTGCGTTTCTTCGGCGGTGCCGGCCTGGAGCAGGAACCATCCGATGAAGACCATCCACAGACCCGAGAGGGCGTTGTCAAAGCCGAAGTAGAGGGTCGCGAAGATACCGTACAGGATGAAGAGCCCGGCGAGGAGACGCCCGATGCCGGCCGCGATCTGCGTCGCCCGGTACCGGCTCTTCGTGATACGCCACACGAGCGCGTGCAGGACGCGGCCACCATCCAGCGGGAAGGCGGGGAGCAGGTTGAAGATGCCCAGCACGATGTTGGCGTAGCCGAGGTATTCCGTTGCAACCCCGAGCGGCGTGCGCGGGCCCAAAAGCAGGCTGAGGGAGAAAAAGATCGCGCCCAAGACGAGACTGGTCAGCGGTCCAACGAAAGAGATCCACGCCTCGACGGGCGCCGTTCCCGGCTCACCCTCCAAATTGGATACACCCCCGAACATGAAGAGCGTGATCTGCTTGATCGGGATGCCGCGGCTGCGGGCCACGAGGGAGTGCGCAAGCTCGTGGGCGAGGACGCTGCCAAAGAAGAGGAGCGCGGTGATAATACCCAGCGTGACGCGTTGCGCCGGCAACATGCTCACGTCGCGGAAGGGGCCGACGTCGGCCAATGCCCAGGCCACAAACGCGAAGATGAAGAGCCAGCTTAAGTTGATGACAATATCAATGCCGAAGATCTTGCCAACGCGCATGGGAGGTTCGCCCTTTTTGACCGGCGGGGAAAATACCTGTGGGCCGCCACCGGTCTGGCTGCCTGATTGTGCGTCGTAGCGGTCGGCCTTGGCCGACCGTCGCGCTTGCGCGTTGCTGGTGGACCTGTCTTTTGTAGCGGTCGCGCCTGCGCCGCTCGTCGCTTAGCCCCCGCCTGATGTTAGCGTAGCCGTCGCGCTTGCGCGACCGACAGAACCCGCCGCCTTGCATCGCCACCGGGCACCAGGCCGTGTAGGGGCCCGACGTGGCGTTCCGAGAACGAGACCGCAATGACCGCCGCTGCCTCCGTACCGGGCAAAGAGCTTGAGGACAACCATCGCGCCGCGTTGCGGTCGGCGCTGGGCGATGCGGTACGCTTCAACGAACCCTTGGCGCCCAAGACATCCATGCGAATCGGGGGACCTGCCGCCGCCTATGTCTCGGTGAGCACCCCCGCGCTGCTGGCACAGGTCTTGCAGATCTGCGAGAGCGAGGGGCTTGCGTGGACGGTCCTCGGGCGCGGTAGCAACGTTGTGGTCCGGGATGCGGGCTTTGCCGGTGTCGTCATTCACCTGACCGGCGAGTTTACGAAAATTTCCGTCGAGGGTGAAACCATCCGCGCCGGCGGCGCGGTCCCCATCGTTGCCGTATGCCGCGAAGCCGCCCGCGCCGGGCTCGAGGGCGCCGAGGAGCTGGCCGGCATACCGGGGAGCGTCGGCGGTGCGATTCGCATGAATGCCGGCACCCGGGTCGAGATCGGAGATTTGGTTAGGCGTGTCGGCATTCTGATTCCCGGCCATCCCGGTCTCGACATCTTGCCTCAATTTGCGTACCGAACGTCGAGCCTTGATCGGCGCGCCGTCGTCTGCTTCGCCGACCTCGTGCTGCGGCGCGGCGATCGACAGGCGGTCCAGGCACGAGTGCGGGAGCACCTTGCGCGGCGCAACGCAACGCAACCGCTCTCGCTTCCCAATGCCGGGAGTATTTTCCGCAACCCGCCCGGTGATTTTGCCGCACGCCTGATCGAGGCGGCGGGATGCAAGGGCATGCGCTGCGGGGGCGCCGAGGTCTCGCCCAAGCACGCCAACTTCATCGTCAACCGCGGCGGGGCAACCTGCGCCGACGTGCTGAGCCTCATCGATCGCGTCCGTGACGCCGTGCGGCAGCGGCACGGCGTGGAGCTGGAACTCGAAATTCAGATCCTCTAAAACGCAAAGGCCCAAGGCGCGACGCTGCGTCGGTCGCGCAAGCGCGACCGCTACAGATAAACGCGTTTGATAAGCCCAGGTAGCGGTCGGCCTTGGCCGACCGATGGAACCTTGCACCTTGGGTGAGAGAACGGAACGTTTGGGAACGAAAACGTGACCAAGAACCACGTTCTTTCGATCACGCAAGCGCGACCGTTACGGGCAAACGTGTGAAGGTGCCGAATATCAGCGGTGGGGAACGCGCGGCGGCAACACTTTGCCAAACCATACCGGCCGCCCGGGAACGAATGGCTGCGCAAAAGCCTCCAGGTAGTCCCACTCATAGAGAGGCGTAAAGTCCGGACCATCAACCGGGTAGCAGATTAAAAGCCTGCTGGGACCGGCCGCGATGATTTCGCCCCGCGTGATGAGCTGCAAACGGCCACGTGTCAATTCCAAAACTGTCCCGTCGCCCCCCGAGTTGAGCGTGATGAAATCACGACCGTCAAAACTGCTGCACAAGAGGCTGGGAAAGACCGCCCCCCCGAAGACACCCCGTGTCGCACGCAGGACCTCCGCCTTGCTGACCAGCGGCCGCATGTGGTCCCGTGCGTCCACCGCAAACAACGCCCAGGGCGTCGGGTTGTTATCGTCCGGCTCATAACACTTCTCGCCGGTGCTCAATAACGTGCCCTGCAGCGTCCCAACCAACGGCCGATACGGCACTTGGGTCACCCCGCTTGGCCGCACCACAAACAAGTACTGGTCACTCCCATGGTCGATACCCGACACAACTGGGACGATGGGTGTGCTGGCCTCTGTGAAATCCAAGCCGGCATAACCCAGCTCAGGAGCGAACCGCGGCGGGGGAAGGGGAATTAGCGTGATGTGTCCGGCCCACAATAAGCCCAAAAGCCAACGCTCGTTAACACTGTCGTGGCTGCCCTGGTTGATTACCACATACAAGCGTCCGTCACTGGTCACATAGCCGCCAAGAATTGCCACCTTCAACCGGTAATAGACGACCCGTGTGCCTGGACCAAACGACACCTGGTTGAAAGGCGGGGCCTCGGCTTCCAGCAGCCGCTCCCCTCTCTGGCTCGCCCGCTCCATAGCATCCAGTCGATTGGCCGGAGGTGGCAGCGGAGGATTCGACAACTCGGCTGAGCGCACGGCGGGATGACGGTGCACCAAGATAATCACCAGCACCGCGACAAGCGCCACCACCACACCCACACCGGCTCGCCATCGTGCGTGCATCAGCCGACCCTCCACCTAAAACGGCGGAACCAGGTACCAAAAACGCACCGGATCTCCGTTGGCCGCGGATTGAACCCAAATGATCTTGCGCTGCGCGTTGGCCGTGTCAAAGCCCAGCGCAATCGAGGCCCCCACGGGCCTGGGCACCGTGGAAGGCTGTGGCGATGCAGCTCCCGGGTATGTCGTCGGCACAACGTACACGCCCGGAGAGACCGTCGCCAACGTGTGGGGATCTTGCATGTTGGCCACATACACCGCCGTGGCAAAACCGAAATGGGGATCGTTGCCGCGCGGGTCCAAAAACCAGTATTCCCCAACCGGGTACGGCTTTCCGTCAATCTCAATCGGCACACCGAAATTTGCAGTTAGTGTGGTGGAGATGCCCTTGATAGCGTCTCTGCCTGGCAGCGGCGTTTGGCAGATGTCGACGCTATTGGGATAGGGTGTGGCTGTCGGCGAGGGTTCGATGCGCCCGATGTCCCAGAAGGATTCTCCTCCGCCGTTGACTGATCGGCGGCCCGAGCACTCCCTCTTCAATGCGCACGGCCGAGCTGCCGTTCGCCCAGGTCTTGTCGCTCCATGTCTCCGGGTCGTCTGCGAAGATCTCCGGAGCGTCCGTCGCATCGTTGGTGCAGGGCGGATACGTGGCACCCGGCCACTCGCCGTCGGCCCACAGCGGGTAGGTAGGTTGCTGTCCACTGGGAATCGGCGCTGGAACCCCGGGAATCGGGTCAAAGGCAATACCCCCAAACGAATAGGGGGCCTGGTAGAAGGGTCCCGCAGGCCTATGGGCATTTCGCGCGTAGGCATGCATCGACAAGCCGTGGGGGTAGAGAGGTCCGTTGGGATGCCCCGGACTTGCGGCGATAGACGCCAAGACGAAGAGTGCGACGATCGCAAAGCCGTTTGTTCGCATGGAGCCTTCGCTGCCGGAGCGCATTGCCGGTAGTGGCTTTCAGTATACCCCCTCCCGATAAAAGTCAAGTTAAGGAAGCTTTCCGCGAGGAGTCGCAGGGCGGAACGTTCTCTCGGTCGCGCAAGCGCGGCTGCTACGGGGTGAACGATTCCGTGGGGCGCGAAAACTCGGCCGCCAACTCGTGAGCGACCCCGCCGATATCTCCCGCACCCAACGTCAACACGAGGTCCCCGGGCTTGATCGTGCGCTGCAGGTAGGCCAAGACGTCCGCCGGCTTGGGCAGGTGCATGGCCTCCTTGTCGGCGTCGAGGTCCCGAATGAAATCCACGATTGACTCAGCGCGCACGCCGGGCAGGGGCAATTCACCGGCCGGGTAGATGTCGGTGACGAGCACGACGTCGGCGCGCACCAAAGCGCGTGCGAAGTCGCGCGCCAGGTAGGCCGTGCGGCTGTAGCGGTGCGGCTGAAAGGCCACGACGATGCGCCCCGGCCAGTACGCACGCGCCGCGCCGATCGTCTCCTGCACGGCGGTCGGGTGGTGCGCATAGTCGTCGACAACCATCAGCGACGAGCTCTCGTAGAGAACCTGGAAGCGCCGCGCCACGCCCCGGAAGCGCGCCAGCGCGCGGGCGATGACCTCGAACGGCACACCGAAGCGCAACCCCACCGCCGTCGCACACAGCGCGTTGGAGACGTTGATCAACCCCGGCACGCGCAGGACGATCTCGCCCAGCGTCTGGCCCCCGGCCACGACCCGGAAGGACGAACCGAAATCCGCCAGCTCGGCCTGCACGCCACGCACGCCGGCCGTTGCGTCAAAGCCGGCCGTCACAATCTCGGGATCGCCGAGCAGGCTCGGCGTCTGGCGCAGCCGGCGGATGAGCTCGTTGACCGCCGGGCAATCCGCCGAGGCCACAATGGTCCCGCCGGCGGGCACCCGCGCGACGAACGCACCGAAGGTTTCGATGAGGTGCTCGAGGTCACGATAGTACCCCAAGTGGTCGTTCTCGATGTTCGTGACGACCGCACAGGCCGGACGCAATCGCAGAAACGAGGCATCGCTCTCGTCCGCCTCGGCGACGACAACGTCACCCGAACCCAGACGCGCGTTGGCGCCCAGGTCGTTGACCTCGCCGCCGATGAGAACCGTGGGTGCCATCCCCGCCGCATCCAGCACCGCGGCGATCATCGAGGTCGTCGTCGTCTTGCCGTGAGTGCCGGACACCGCGATGCCGCGTTTGCCGGCCATAATCTCGGCCAGCATTTCGGCGCGCTGCAGGACCGGAATCCCGGCCTTGCGCGCCGCGATGACTTCCGGATTATCCGGCGGAATGGCCGATGAGATGACGACGACGTCCGCCCCGGCAACATTCTCCGAGGCATGACCGAGCGTGACACGCGCGCCCAAGCCCCGCAGCTTCTCCAGCATGCCGTTCATCTTCAAGTCCGACCCGGAGACGCTGACGCCCAGCGCCAACAGCACGCGCGCGATCGCGCTCATGCCGATTCCGCCGATGCCGACAAAATGCACGTGGCGATGATGGGTGTTCATCTCACCCGGCAGCGTTTGGCGCTCGCCGGTACGAGCGCCTTCCGGACGCCGCTCACGCCTTGCGACGCACGTTCACCGAACACACACGCACCCGCAGCCCTGCGCGCGTCGCCCCATGTGTCGCCCCCATACAACACCCACGCAGGCCGCCCCAATCACTGCGCCCCGCATCGCCCAACGCATCGCCCGCGCATCAGCCACACCTCAGCCCCGCGCCCGCCCACTCAGACGGTCGCCGCGCCCGTCGGCGCCGTTTCGAGCAGACGGGCCAGCATACGGCGTGCAGCGTCGGGTTGAGCCAGCGCCGCAAGCCGGCTACGCAGTGCATCGCGCTTCTCGGGCCGCGCGAGATCCATGAGCTGCCAGTAGAGGGCATCCGCGCTTAAAGCCGCATCCGCAATGCTGACGGCGGCGCCATGCCGGGACAGGTACTCGGCGTTTGCCGCCTGGTGGCCGTCCGCGGCATGCGGGTACGGCACGAGCAGCGCCGGCAGTGCCGCCGCACAGAGCTCGGCGACCGTTGAGGCGCCCGCCCGGCATACCGCAACGTCCGCCGCCCAGTACGCCAAGGGCATCGAGTCAAGGTACGGCACCGCTAGGTAACGGTTGGCGTTGGGCTCTGCCTTGCGCTCGGCGGCCATCCACTCGTAGTCGCGCTGCCCGGTCACGTGCAACACTTGCCAGTCCGACGGCAATCGCCGGCGCGCCACCATACCGCTGACGGCCAGGTTGATGCTGCGCGCCCCTTGACTGCCGCCGAAGGCCAAAACGGTGAAGGATGAAGCGTCCAAACCCAGACTGCGGCGCGCCTGATCGCGCGGTATCGGCGTTTGCAGCCCGGTGCGCACCGGAATGCCAGTCGGCACGAACTTGGATCCGAAGAACGCCGCCGTCGCCGAATCCGGATAGGCACCCCACACTTCATCCGCAAAGCGCGCCAGGCGGCGGTTGGCCGCCCCCGGCACGACGTTGGGCTCGATGAGGGCAATGCGCAGCCCGCGCAGCGATCGGCTCGCGCGCAGCAGTGCGCCGGCGAGCACCGCAGGAACGCATGCAAAGCCCCCGCTGCCGACGATGACGTCGGGCCGGAAATGCGAGACGACGGGCAAGGCCTGAACGACCCCGGCGGCGTTGGCGGCCAGACCGACCGCCCGTTGCAGACCGACGCTCCCGGCAAGAGGCTGTGACCTGACGGTCGTGTAGGGCACGCCGTCGCGCGTCAAGAGCTGCTCGTCGAGGTGGCCCTCCGATCCGACGACGAGCACCGCGTGGTGCCCGCCCGCTCCCGCCACCTCGCCGGCCGGCGGTGTGCAGACGCCCTCGTCCTTGCTGCCGCGCAGCAGGGCCTGCGCCAGCACGAGGACCGGATAGAGGTGACCGCCGGTCCCGCCGCCGGCAAACAGCACGCGCATCCTTCAGCCACTCCGGAGGGTGTTGCGCATTGGAATCCTTCGCACGGCGAACCGGCGAGCAAAGGCAAACATCACGCCCAAGTTTTAGGCAGCCCGAGGCGGTACACAGGCCAGATCCGTGACGGGCCGGCGCGGTCCCCGCGACACACCGGCGATGAGGCCGGCCGAAAAGAGCGTCATGACAAGCGACGTGCCGCCATAACTGATAAACGGCAGCGGCACACCGGTAATCGGCCAGGACCCACTCACGACGGCCACGTTCATCAGCGCCTGGAGAGTGATGCCTACCGTCAATCCAAACGCCAGGTGGAACCCAAACCGGTCCTCGGCGCGCAACGCAATGCGGATGCCGCGGTAGGCAAAGACGACAAAAAGCGTGAGGACGGCGAGGGCGCCGATGAAGCCCAACTCCTCGCCGATGATTGCAAAGATAAAATCCGTGTGCTGCGCCGGCAAGTACCCGAATTTTTGCCGGCTCTCACCCAAGCCCAAACCCAGCCAGCGGCCCGACCCCAGCGCGTAGAGAGACTGAATGATGTGGTAGCCCGTCCCCTGCGGGTCCTTCCACGGGTCGAGGAACGCCAAAAAGCGCGCGCGCCGGTAGGGGCTGGCGTAGATGAACTCCAGCATGGCGGGCACGGCCACCGCAGCTTCCAGCGCCAGATGTGACGGGCGCGCTCCGGCGGCAAACAACATGACGAAGGCCGTCACCAGGTACAGCGACGCCGTTCCCAGGTCGGGTTCGCGCATGACGAGAGCAAAGCACAGACCGACGCAGAGAAGCGCCGGAAAGCCAGCCCGCGCGAACGAACGCGCCCCCTCGCGACGCAGCGAGAACAGGTGGGCCAGCATCACCACGAGCGCCAGTTTTGCGACCTCCGACGGCTCGAAGGTGAAAATGCCGAGCGCAAGCCAGCGCCGCGCACCACCCTCGATGAAACCAACAGGCGACACGAGGACGGCGCCCAGCAGAACAACCGCCGCCCCGAAGATCCAGGGTGCCAGCAACCGCAGACGCCGATAGTCCAGCCGTGCACCGGCGTAGAACGCGCACGCACCGACGCCAGCCCACAACAGCTCGCGCTTGAGGTAGTACGCGGCGTCGTGGAACTGGACGTAGGCCACGGCCGAGGAGGCTGAAAAGACCATGACGATGCCGATGCCGGTCAGCACGAGCGTCACGATCAGAAAACCCGCGTCGAGAGGCCGCTGTGCGCTCACGACGCCGCCACGTTGCGCCCGCCGGCGCCGGTCGAACGGGCCAAGACGGCAAAGCGCTCACCGCGTTGCTCGGCGCTTTCGAACATGTCGAAGGACGCGCAGCCGGGCGAGAGCAAGACCGCGTCGCCTGCCACGGCGGCCGCGGCCGCAGCCGAGACCGCTTCCTCCAAATCCCTTGCGTACTGCACGGGGGGGCCGTCAATATGCAACCCGATGTCGCGCGCGGCCTCGCCGATGAGAATGACGCGCTTGGCCCGCCGCGCTGCGGCATGACCAAGCGGACGAAAGTCGGTCTTCTTACTGCGGCCGCCGGCGATCAAGATCACGGGCCCGTCGACCGCCTCGAGCGCAGCGACCGTCGCCGCGGGGTTGGTGGCCTTGCTGTCATCGATCCAGGTCACGCCGTCGGCGACGTGCACCGTGGCCAGACGGTGCGGCAGCGGCGCAAACGTCGTGAGGCCGCGGCGCACCGCCTCCAGCGGCGCACCGGCGTGCAGGGCGGCCAGCGCCGCCGCCATCGCGTTGGCAACGTTGTGCGTGCCGCGCAGACGCAGATCGGAAACTGAGACCAGTGGAACTTCGCGGCGACGGTCGCGCACGACGAGGATGTCGCCCAGGCGCACGAGGCGCAGTCCCCGGTCTGAGGCGTTCGTGCCGAACCACGCCGCAGGGCACGGCACGCGCCGCGTTTTTCCCGTACGCAGGAGAGCGCAGTACGCATCATCGGCGTTACCGATGAAGACGTCACCCCGGGATTGATTGGCGAAAATCCGGTACTTGGCCTCGGCGTACTCCTCCATCGAGGGGTAGCGGTCCAGGTGATCTTCCGTGATGTTGAGCAAGACGCTGATGCGGGGTGCAAACGTGCGGATACTCTCCAGCTGGAAGCTCGAAACTTCGGCGACGATCCAGGCACCGTGGGGCGCTGCTGCGGCCTCGATGACCAGCGGGTTGCCGATGTTCCCGCCGACCCGGTTCGTGAGGCCGGCTTCGGTCAAGAGATGACCGATGAGGGCGGTGGTCGTCGACTTGCCCTTGCTCCCGGTGACGGCGATGAGCGGACCCCGGGCGATGGTGTACGCCAGTTCGATCTCCGAGATGACAGCAACGCCCGCGGCCTGAACCGCGCGAACCGCCGGATGGGTAAGCGGCACACCGGGTGAGACGACGGCTCCCGTCGCGGCGCGTACCGCACTCGGCAATTCCTGGGGACCCACGAGCGGCACACCAAGTGCGGCCAACTCCTCTCGTTGCATGCCCAGGCGTTCGGAAGGCGCGTCGTCGTAGGCGACGACGCCAACGCCGCGCTCCCGCAGCACCTTGGCGGTCGCCATGCCGCTGCGTCCCACGCCGATGATGATGACCGAATCGTGCGCGCCGTACATTCAGCTTCGACCTGTCGCGCTATTCGCGGCTTGCCCGGCATGTCCGCCTGCAGCCGGGCGTCGCGTCGGTCGCGCGAGCTCGACCGCTACAGGACGCCAGCCGCCCGCATGCAGCGCCGGCGATGTTTCTCGTAGCGGCTGCGCTCGCGCGGCCGAGAGAACGTAACTGTTTTGGGCCTTGTTGCTTGCCATCCATGCCGTCCACGTCGCCGCCGCGGCCAGCGTGCCGCAGGCAACGAAAAGCCAGGTCACCGCGGTCTCGCGCCAGCCGGACAGCTCAAAGTGGTGATGCAGGGGGCTCATCTTGAGGATGCGCCGGCCGGTGGTCTGAAAAGTTGCGACCTGAGCGATGACGGAGAGCGCTTCGGCAACGAAGACGATGCCAAACAACGGCAGCAAGAGCAATGCGTGTCCTTCGATTGCGCAACCCGCAAGCAGGGCGCCCAGGGCCAGCGACCCGGCATCGCCCATGAAGATGCGGGCCGGGTGGCGGTTGAACCACAAGAACACCAAGAGCCCGCCGAGAACGGCGTCGGCGATCGCACCGCCCCCGGGCAGCCCGACGTAGTACGCGGTCAGCTGCACGCCGATGATCGCTGGCACGCTGGTTCCGGCGGCCAATCCGTCAAGCCCATCGGTGAGATTGACCGCATTGGCCGCACCAACGACTGCCGCGACGGCCAGCGCGTACCACAGCCACAGCGGCAAGGCCAGGCTGCCCGCAAACCACGCCTGGCGCGGACCGCCGAAACCCGCCGCATACGTCCACAACACGTATCCCAGAGCAGCTAGCAGGAGCAGCGCCATCTTTTCGCGCGCGCGCAAGCCCACGGCGCGGCCGGTGCGCACGATGAGGAGATCGTCGGCAAGGCCGATGAGTCCGGCGGCGACCACGAGCGCGAGCAGAGGCAGCAGCGCCCGCTGGTGGCCGATGAAAAATCCGGCAATGGCCGCCGGGATGAAGACGACGCCGCCGAACGTCGGCGTTCCAGCCTTCGCCGCGTGGGAGCGCGGTGCGTCCTCGTAGATCACTTGACCGGCACGTTGCCGGCGCTGCGCATCGATGAGCCAGGGCAAAAGCGCGGCTGCGATGGCCGCTCCAGCGGTGATGGCAAAGGCGGTCGGCAGCGATGCGCTCACGCAGCGAGAAAAACGGCGTGCGGCGGTGACCCGCGCTGGGGCCGGTACTTGAGAACGACGAGCGGCGTCTGCTCGTCCGCGTTGCCCGCGGGATTGTGCAGCAGACAGGCGCGCACCGCGGCTTCGTTGACACCCGGGCTGGCACCCAACACCTCGGCCTTTCCCAGGTCATTGGCATCGACGATGCACACCGCGCAGCCGCAGGCCTGCGCGAGCCGAGCTGCCGTCTGCTGCGGTTCTTTGGGTCCGAGCACGATGTGCGTGTCGTAGGGCGGCATGGTTCCTGTGTAGCCGTCGATTTCGGCGACCTCGGGGCCGAGGATGCGGTAAAAATCACCGCGACGGCCGATCAGGCGTCCGGCGGCGCCGGCCGCGGCCGCCGCAAGCACCTTCAGCGTGCCGGCCGACTCCAATACGAGCTGCATGGATTCGGGCTGACAGACGGTCGAGTACGACCCCGCGCGGCGCGCCAACATGCGCGCCAGACGCGACGGGCGGATGTAGGGCGCCGCAAGAGCGCGACCCTGCGCAATGGCCACGGCTGTTTCGGCGACGCAGACGACGTCGCCGGGCTGCGCGATGCCGCGCACACACCGGGCCACGAGGTCCGGCAGGTCGTCGCCCGGGCGCACGAGCGGCGTGCGAACGGGAAGCGCGACGATGCGCGGCGGCATACCCGGCACGTCGACCGTGAAGCTGCGCCGACTCACCACGCGACGGCCTCCCGCCTCGAGCGCGTTGCGGTCAGACAAACGGTCAGGCAATCCGCGCCGGCGCTTCGTCGACATCGGCTCACGACGCAAGCGCCCCCGGACCCGCCAGCGCCGGCAGCACTTCCTCCAAACGGTGGATGCGCGACGCCTTGAGCAGCACGCAATCGCCGGGGCGCAGCGTGCGCGTCAGGAGATCGGCCAGCGACGCATTGTCCGTGAATCTCAGGATGCACGCATCGGACATGCCGGCCTGCCGGGCGCCGCGCGCGATGGCGTCGGCGTGCTCGCCGCCCACGACGAGCAGGTGGATGCCGCTGCGCGCGGCCGCTTCGCCGACCGCTTCGTGGTAGCGCTCGGCGGCGGCTCCCAATTCCGCCATGCTGCCCAATACCGCGATCTTGCGGCTGCCGTCGAGGGCGGCAAAGGATTGGAGCGTGCAGCGCACGGAGGACGGGCTGGCGTTGTAGGCGTCGTAGACGACCGTGGCTCCATGCGTCGTGCGATGCGTTTCGAAGCGTCCGGGCGGCAAACGCAAGCTGCCGAGGACGCCGGCCGCTTCCTCGAACGGGATGCCGGCCAACGTGACGGCGGCGAGCGCCTGCAAGGCGTCGCGCAGGTGGTGCTCGCCGGGCAACCGCCACTCCGCGAAGGCGTGCGAGGCGCCCAGCGTGAGCGGAATGCGCCCCGCCGCGGGTGAGCCGGCCTCCAACATGAGACCGGCCATAACGGGATCGCCGACCAGATGCACCCACAAGGCGGCGTCTTCGCGGCGCGCTTCCGCCGCCAGCATGCGCGACCAGGTGTCGGCCGCATTGAGCACCGGCTGCGCACCGTGCGAGAAGAGGCCGAACTTCGTCCGTGCCAGGTCCTCTTGGCCGCTGAAGAACTCGAGGTGCGCCTCACCGACGTTGGTGAGGATGCCGATGTCGGGCCGTGCGATGGCGGCGAGCTCGGCGATCTCGCCCGGATGGCGCGCACCGCATTCGATGACCGCGATATCACCCGGCGCCGCTGCGGCCAGCCGGTAACACACCTTGGCCACACCCAACTCATTGTTCTCGTTGTGGGGCGTTGCGATGACGCGGCGGAACGCTCCAGCAAGCTGCGCCGCAAACTCTTTCGTCGTCGTCTTACCGTTGCTGCCCGTGATGGCGATGACGCGGCCGTCGAAGAGGCGCCGAGCCACGGACGCACCGGCGAGGTATGCGGCCCTGGCATCCCGGACCGCAACGACGGCGACGCCCAGATCGGGCGGGAGCACAGACGGATCGTCGGCAACGACCGCGACTGCACCGCGCGCCACCGCTTGGGCGGCAAACCGATGCCCGTCGAAGCGCGGCCCGCGCAGGCAGACAAAAGTTTCACCGGGCTCGATCGATCGGGAGTCCGTGCTGGGGACAAATTCTGCCAGCGGATCTGTCCGGCCGGGATGCACAAGCGTGCCGCCGCAAGCTTCCACAAAGCGAGCGAAGGTCAGGTGCATGTGCCGTACCGGGCTTGCAGCGCTGTACGCGCCACATTGTGGTCGGAAAACGGGCGATGCTCGGTGCCTATGATCTGATATTCCTCGTGGCCTTTGCCCGCGATGACGACTGCATCGCCGGGCTGCGCGAGCTGGATCGCGCGTGCGATGGCGGCCGCGCGGTCGGCAACGTACTCGCCTCTGCCCGCATCGGCCGGCATACCGGCCAAGACGTCGCGGGCGATGCGATCGGGGTCTTCGGTTCGCGGGTTATCCGTGGTGAGAATCGCGTAGTCGGCAAGCAGCGCGGCAACCCGCCCCATGATCGGACGCTTGGCGGCATCCCGATCCCCGCCGCAGCCGAAGACGCACAGGATGCGGCCGCGCGTTAGCTCACGGACGGCGGTGAGCACCTTCTCCAAACCGTCCGGCGTGTGCGCATAGTCAACGTACACGCAGACGCCGCCCGCCTCCAAACGCACCATGCGGCCCGGCACACCGGTCACGGACTCCAGGCCCTCGGCCATGTCCTCGACATCCCAGTCGAGGGCAACGCCGCATGCCAACGCGGCCAACGCGTTGGCGACGTTGAACGCCCCGGGCAGCGCGATGCGAAACGGCACCGGCCGTAAGGCGGGCACCGAAAACTGCGCTCCCTGCGGCGTCAGGGTCACGTCGCGTGCCACGAGCGTGGCGCCGGTATCGGCAAGGCCGTAGGTGAGGCAGCGGCTTTTGGGGGCCGAGCGAATTTCAGCTGCAAGCTCGCGGCCCCACGCGTCGTCGGCATTGACGACCGCCACAGCCGGCACGGCGTGCTTGCCGTAAGCCGCACTGAAGAGGCGCTTTTTGGCTGCCCGGTAGGCCTCGAGGCTACCATGGAAATCGAGGTGATCGTGCGTAAGGTTCGTCAGGACCGCAACGTCAAAGCCGACGTCATCAACGCGGTGTAACGCGAGGGCGTGGCTCGATACCTCAAGGACGGCGCCGGCCGCCCCCTGCTCCCGAAAATCCGCCAGAAGCGACTGCAATTCGTGCGGGAAGGGTGTCGTGTTCTCGAGTTCGTGCACACGCCGGCCCCGCCAGAAGGCGCCCAGCGTTCCCACCAGACCCCACGGCCGGCCTGCCGCGCGCGCCATCGCTTCGATGAAGAACGTCGTCGTCGTCTTGCCGTTCGTGCCGGTGACACCGACCATCGTCATGTGTGCGGCCGGCTCGCCGAAGAAACGCGCAGCAATTTTTGAAAGTGCGGCGAGCGGATCGGGCACGATGACCTGTGGGGCGGCGACATCCCGGAGGACGTGATCGGCGACGACCGCAACCGCACCGGCTCGCACGGCATCTGCGGCAAAGGCATGACCGTCGCTGCGCGCGCCGCGCAGACAAAAAAAGAGCGCTCCGGGCCGGACCCGGCGGGAGTCGGTCGCGAGCGAGGTCACGGGCTGGGCTCGCCCGAGGACGGTCGCCGGCAGGCCTGCAAACAGGCGGTCGAGGTCCGCAACGGCGGTGGGTGGCATCAGAGTGTTCTTCGTGCTTGCACTCCTGCGGCCCCCGCCCGCAGCGACGGGGCAAGGGACTCTCGCCAGACGAGTTTGGCGGCCATGTCACGGAAGGCCGGCGCGGCGACGATGGCCCCGTAGTATGCCCCTTGCGGTCGGTCGACTTTCACCAGGATGACGTACTGCGGGCGGTCGGCGGGCAGGATGCCGACGAAGGATGCCGTGTACGCGCCCGGCACGTACTGGCCGTCAATGACCATCTGCGCGGTGCCGGTTTTGCCGGCCAGGGCATAGCCCGGCAGCACAAGTCCCTTGGCCGTGCCGCGGCTGACGACGTCGCGCAGGATCTTCAAAACCTCGGCGGCGGTTTGCGGACGCATGACGCGGCGCACGACCTCGGGCCTGACGACGCGGACCACACGCCCGTCCGGTGCGGTGATGGCGCGGACGATGAGCGGGCGCATGAGCAGGCCGCCGTTGGCAAGCGCCGCATAGGCGCGGGTCAGCGCCAGGGCGGTGACGGAGATGCCCTGCCCGAAACCGATCGTTGCCAGGCGCGAACCCCACCAGTCGTCCGGGGTTCCGACGATGCCGGCGCTCTCGCCCGGCAGATCGACGCCCGTCGGTTGATCGAACCCAAAACGGCGGATGTAGTCGTACATCGTCTCTTTGCCCAGCCGCAACGCGACTTCGGCCGCGCCGACGTTGTGCGAGTAGGTCACGATATCGTCCAGCGTCTCGTCGCGGTGACCGGACGCCATCAAGCCATCGTCGGCATTGTGAATCACCCGGCCGCCGACGCGCAAGGTATCCAGCGCCGGAAAGGTGTCGTCGAGCGACACTTTGCCGGAGTCCAACGCCGCGGTGGCGGTGACGAGTTTGAACGTCGAACCCGGCTCGTAGGGATCGGTGATCGCCCGGTCCCGCCAATCTGCCGCCGGCACGGCGTCGTAGTGGTTCGGATCGAAGCCCGGATAATTTGCGAGCGCCAAGATCTCGCCGGTCGTCGCGCGCATGACGATCAGCGAGCCGCTGCGGGCGTGGAAGCGCTCGACGGTGCGGCGCAGGATCTGATCGGCGTCGAACTGCAGGGACCGATCGATGGTCAGCACGACCGTCTGGCCGGGCTGCGCGGCGTGAACGAGACGCTTCCCGAAAGGAATCGGACGGCCTTGAGCGTCCGTCTCCTCCGCCACCGAACCTGGATGGCCTGTAAGGAGAGCATTGTACTCGTACTCGATGCCCGCCAGCCCCTGGTCGTCCACTCCGGTGAAGCCGATGACCGAGGCGCCCGAGGTGCCTTGGGGTTCGACGCGCCTCCCGAACGGCTCGGGCGTCACCCCGATACCCGCGAGGTGGAGCGCTGCGACGGCCCGCGCGAGCGCGCCGTTTTGGTCCCGCGCGAGGTACGCAAAGGGTGCCCGCGCTCTGAGCACCTGTTCAACCTGGCCGGGCGACAGGTGCAGTACCGGGGCGACGCGGAGGGCTTCCCCGCGCGGGTCGCGCACGTTGGCCGGCCATACGCCGATCGCGTACGACGGCAGCGTGACCGCCAAAGCCGTTCCAAAGCGATCGACAATGTCGCCGCGCGTCGGATACAGGGTATAGGTGGCCGCTTGTTCGTCGCCGGCCTGCGCAGCCAGGCGCGGCCCATCCCGTACCTGCACGACGTACAGCCGGGCGCCGAGGGCACAGAAGAGGGTGACGACCACGCTGAAAACGAGGAAGGAGCGAAAGCTTAGGTGCGATCGCTCCTCATGGCTGATGGTGCGGCTGCGCGCGCTCGCCTCGCGCGCGACGGCGCGGCGGTTAGCGCGCGCCGATCCAGCGCGTAAGGCCAAGGAAGCGTGCGAAGAGCGCAACGCGGGGCGCCGGGCGGGGCGGTCCTGCGCTGGGAAGGGGCAGAAATGCGATCGAGCGCGGCTCGGTCATGTGCAACTTGCGCGCCACGGCCTGCAGGTTTTGAACGGATTCCAGTTCCGCGACGCGGCTGCGCAGGGCGGCATTGCGTTCCGCCAGCGTCGCATGGAGGCGTTGCGCCGCCGCCAAGCGGTAGGTCTGTGTCGTGAGGTCGGCCGTGCCCGCGACGTAGAGGAGAATCAAAACCAGGGGCACGGCGCACCATGCGGCCAGGCGAGCCCGAGCCAGGGTCTGCGCCAGACTGCGCTGCCGTCGTCGCCGGGAGAGAGGTCTTTTTGTCGCCGGGGGCCGCGGTTCGTAGACGGGCTGCGCGATGGCCGGCATGCTCATACTGCATCCTCTCCTTCCTGGAGTGCCTGCGGACGGGCCAGCGCGCGCAATTTTGCGCTGCGGCTGCGCGGGTTGGCAGCAACCTCCCGCGGGCTTGGCCGCAGAGGCTTGCGCGTCACGAGTGTCGCCAGGCCCATCCGCGCAAAGGCGGCAAACCGGCGTTTGACGACGCGGTCTTCGCCGGAGTGAAAACTGATGACGACCGCGCGGCCGCCCGGCCGCAAGCGCCGCACCGCGATGTCCAGACTGCGCTCGAGATTGCTTAGATCGTCGTTGACAAGCATGCGCAGTGCCTGGAAGGTGCGCGTGGCGGGATGAATGCGCGACCGGCGTCGCCCGCGCGGTTGCGCACTCATGACGGCGGCCACCAGCTCGCGGCTGGTCCACGACCGGATGCGGTCGCGGCGCTTGACGATGGCGCGGGCAATCGCGCGTGCGTGCCGTTCGTCGCCGTACGTACGCAACGCAGCCTCGAGGTCGGCTTCTGAAAGACGCTGCAGTAGATCCGAGGCTGTGGCTTGGCCGCTCGTCGGGTCGAGGCGCATATCCAGCGGCGCATCCTCTGCGGCGCCGAACGAGAAGCCGCGCTGCGGGTCGGCAAGCTGCAAGGACGAGAGGCCGAGGTCGTAGAGGATGCCGTCGATGCCGCTCTCCCCAGCCGAGGCCAGCGCGGCATCCAGGTGGGCAAAGTTGACGTGGTGGAGGAAGAGGCGGCCGGGGTAAAGCTCGGCCAGCGCGCGGCCGCGGGCAATGGCCTCGGGATCAGCATCCAAGGCGACAACACTGGCGTCCGGCAGTCTTTCCAAGATGGCCCGCGTATGGCCGCCGGCACCGAAGGTGGCATCCACGAATACGCGCGGCGAGCGACCTTCGCCGGCCGGTGCCAGCATGCTCATGCATTCCTCCAGCATGACCGGCTCATGGCTAGTAGAGTCCAAGTTCGGTCAGCAGTTCCGCCATGTTCTCGGGCGGTGCGTGGTGCCTGCGCCAGGTCTCGGCAGCCCACAGCTCCACGCGGGTCAGGGTACCAGCCAAGATCACGTCCCGTTTGATACCGGCTGCCTCGCGAAGGCCGGCCGGTATCAGCAGGCGCCCCTGGCCGTCAAGCGACACTTCCTCGGTGTGCGCGAACAGGTGGCGTACAAAGGCCCGGTAGGCAGCGTCTTTGCGAGGCGCAGCCTCCAACTTGGCGCAAAATTCCAGCCAGGTTGCTTCCGGATACAGGGCCAGGCAGGACTCCGGAGGCGCAATGGTCAGCACAAAGTGATCACCCAGCCTGGCCCGTATACGCGCGGGCACGGTCAGGCGGCCCTTGTCGTCTAGAGCGTGCTCGAACTGTCCCGTGAATTTGGGTAGGGAAGACACCTAAAAGCCACCTGTCCCCACAAAACACCACTTTGTCCCACTATACCCGACCATCGGCTGGTTGGCAAGGGGAAAATAGGGTCGGGACCTATTCGGGGATCTGGCCCCCTGGTTGCGGCCACCGCCAGTGATGGGCGCGCACGGGCCGAGCGCTACCGGGCGCTGTTCCGATGCCGGGCATGCGGCCAGTGATGGGCGCGCACGGGCCGAGCACCCCGGGGCTGCGGTTGCTTTTTGAAAACGGAAGTGTTAGATTTCAGGGGTAACCCGTCTGCGCCGGCCTACTCCGGCGCGACCATTCGTTTTTTCCAGCGGCCAAAAAATACTGGGGGCAACCGTGGCTTTTCAAGATCGTACCCTGACCTGCCGCGACTGCGGCGCCGAGTTTGTCTTCACGTCGGGCGAACAGGAGTTCTATGCCCAGAAGGGGTTCGAGCACGAACCCACCCGCTGCCCTCAGTGCCGCCGGGCCCGCAAACGCGACCGCAGCTCGAGCTCGGGCGACCGGACGATGTTTGACGCTGTGTGTTCGCAGTGCGGGGCCGCCACCCAGGTTCCGTTTTCACCGCGTCCGGACAAACCGGTGTACTGTCAGGACTGCTATCGCGCAGTCGCCGGCCGCCGCGCCCGCTAAGTGTAGCGGCAAGGTCCGGCCCGAACGGGCCGGATCGTAGCGGCCGCGCTTGCGCGGCCGACAGAGGATAACGCCCGTACCGGCGGGCGCGTCGCCGGGGTCCATGCCGGAGAACGCGTCGTCTTGTGCCGCCGCACGGACCGCGGCCGCCGCATCCCCTCAAGCTGGCGCACCGTTCTGTCGGCCGCGCAAGCGCGGCCGCTACGTATAGCGCCGCATGAACGCGTTACCTTGTCTCGGTCGAGCAAGCGCGACCGCTACGCGTAACAGCCTTCTCATCATGAAAAATGGAGGAAGGGAGGATTATCTCTCGACAAGCCGGCCTCTCTCTCTAGAGGCACTTCCTTCCGATAATCAAAGCAGGTCCATGATGAAGGCCGTGCTGGTCTCTCGCCTGCGACTTGTCGCTTCCATCTTTGCGGCTGCCCTGGCCGGCTGCAGCGGCGGAGGTTTTTTGCCTTTTGACGCGGGGCCCCACACGATGGATCCGGCAGTGCTGGCAGCGATCGTTCGCACGCAGTCCCACGCGCATCGTGTTCCCCCGTCTCTCGTTCACGCGGTCATCACGCAAGAGTCGGACGGAGACCCTTCTGCTATCTCTCCGGCCGGCGCTATGGGTTTGATGCAGTTGATGCCCGCCACCGCGCGTGCCTACGGTGCCGTCAACCCCTTCGATCCCCAGCAGAACGTCGCGGCCGGGACCGCCTACTTGCACGACCTGCTGGTGCGCTACCACGGCAACCTGACGCTGGCGCTGGCGGCCTACAACGCCGGCAGCGTAGCGGTGGCTCGCTATCACGGCATCCCACCCTATGCCGAAACGCGAGGCTATGTTGAACACGTTACGCAGTTGTACCGGGGCGCGGCGCACACACCGTAAGAGGGCGAGCATTGGAGCCCATGCGGATCCCGCGATAACCCGGTCTCCCCAAACAGCCGGGGGAAGCCCGTGGGCATGCGGCCTGCGTCACCGCATCGTCTGCACCGCCAACGCCACGAAAATGTTGCCCAGCATCTCACCCGTACCGCCCCGGCCCGCGTGACTCCAGGATAGGCGTAAAAAGCAAAGGAAGTGCACGGCATGGCCTCTTCCCGCGAGGCGCAGGCCTCGCAGCCCCGCATCGGAAGCCTGCTGCCCCAGCCCGCCGCTGCCGGACGGGCCAAGCGCGGCGTGGGATTCGACTGGATGCAGCGGGCGGGCTGGCAGCCGGTTGCCCGGCCCGGCGAACGCACGACCCGGCGCTTGAGTATCCTCGACCGCTACATCGTTTCCGAGATTGCGATTCCCTTTGCGTTTGGCGCCGCCGCCTTCACGATGTTCCTCCTCATCAACAGTTTCTTCTTGGCTCTCGACTACATCATCAACAAAAACGTTCCGTTCGGGCTCGTCGCGCGCTATATCGTCTTGCAGATTCCGTCCTTCGTGTACCTCATCTTTCCGTTCGGGGTGATGTTCGGCGTCCTCCAGGGCATCGGCCGGATGGCCGGCGACAATGAAATCACGGCCATGCGCACCAGCGGCATCGCCCTGAGCCGCATCACCCGGCCCATCGTCATCCTGGGTGTCGTTCTCACCGTGGTCTCGTTCCTCGTCAACGACTACATTGCGCCCGCCTCACAGCACAAGTCCCAGATCATCTTCCGCGAAATCGCCTACCACTCGAGCCAGCCGATCATCGAACCCGATCAGTTCATCCGCACCGAGGACGGACAGCACAGTATCTTCGTCGGCTCGATCGATCCGAAGACCGGCCTCATGCACAGCGTCCAGATCTACTCGCTGGGCTCGGGGAACTTCCCCGAGACGCTCACCGCCGCCACCGCCCGTCAAATCAACGGCACGCTCGTTCTCTACAACGGCATTCACACGACCTTCGGCCCGGATGGTCTGGTGACGCGGCAGCAGCACTTCGACCGGCTGACGTTCCCCTTGGCCGACGCGTCGCTGCTGTTCGAGGGTCCGCGCGGACCCTTCGAGATGAGCTCCCGCGAATTGGCTCGCGAGATTGCTGCATTGAAGGGCAGCGGTGAAGATACGCGGCAATTCGAGATGACGCTGCAACAAAAATTCGCCATGCCCGTTGCGTGCCTGGTCAGCATCCTCATCGCCCTCCCGCTCGGCGTGCGCTTCGGCAAGGGTGGGCGCGGTGTGGCGGCCATGCTCGCGCTGATCGTGCTCCTCATGTACTGGCTGATCATGGCGGCAACCAACGCACTCGGCAAAAGCGGCGCCCTCCCGCCCCTCTTGGCGGCATGGACGCCTAACTTGTGCATGATTGCCGCCGGTTCGATCATGTTGTGGAAGGAAGGGCGTTGAGCGACAGGGGCGCGGCGGTTGGTCCGGCGCTGGCCTAAGACTCGTCGAGGTCCCCGTCGCGCGGATCTGTGCCGTGCCGGGGCCGTGCTCGCCGCGCTGGCAGTCGCCTGGCACCTGCGACCCGCTGACGCCACAGCTGCAAGCACCAGACTGCCATCAATGGCCTGGCCTATGCCGCAAGCCGATCCCAGACAATCCGCCCAGCTCGAGGCACCCGGCATTCAGCCGGCCGACACCGGAGGCGGCCGGGCGGACGTGCCCGCAATCATCGCGCTGACAGGCTCGAGCGCCACAGCGCAGCCCTCCCCGTCCTCGTTCCCTGAGGGCCTCACGTCATCTCCCTCTCCCCCCGTCGCTACACCCGCACCAACACCGACGTTCACACCGGCCGGCACACCCGAGCCGGTCTTCGTGACCCCTCCGCCCTCCGAGGAAGAATTCCCGCACGAGAACGGCACGCCGGCACCTCTGGCGCCGCCCGCCGCTCCGCCCGCGGCGTCACCCGGCCCGACGCAGGCGCCGCTTCCGCCGGGCATCGCGCGCGTGACAGCGGACCAGATGTACGGGCGCAACACGCCGACCGGCGGCTTCACCGCCTACGGCCACGTCGAGCTCGACTACAACGGCGGGCGGGTGACCGCGGATCAAGCCGTCTACGACGCCACAAGCAAAATCCTGCGGGCCACGGGGCACGTCACGCTGACCCAAGACAACGGCGACACCGCGACCGGTTCGGCGCTCGAATACCACGCGGACACCGATCGCGTCGAGGTCTTCGATGTCGCCGGCTCGACCGGTGCGGTCTACTTCCAAGGCGAGCAGATCCAAGGCCGCCTGTATTACCGGGGCGAGAGCGCGATTGTCGATCCCAACGGGCACACGATCATCACGAACGGCTGGGTAACGACCTGCGATCCCAAGCACCCGGCCTACCACATCAGCGGCAAGAAGCTCGAGATTTTGCCCCACGACCGGCTCATTGCGAGGAGCTCAGCCCTGTTCTTGGGCAAAGTGCTCGTCGCCGCTCTGGGCGTGCTCGTCATCCCGCTGACGGAGGAACACGGGGCGCGCCCCAGTCAATACGCACCCCGCGTCGGCTATAACTCGGCCTACGGCATCTTCATCCGCAACTTCATCAACTTCTACCGCGGCCCCACCTGGTACGGCACGTACCACGTCGACCTCTACCAGAAGGTTGGGTTGGGCCTGGGCGCCGACCTGTTCTTCGCCCGCACGGATGGCCGCGGCAACGGCGAACTCTCGGTCTATAACCTCAACAACACCAAGGCGCAGCAGCTTCTCACGGGCACGCGCAACACGTCCCAGGTGACACTCAATCTGCAGCGCATTTTCTCCAACCACCTCAGCGGCGCCCTCAGCTTCAACTACTCCGGGCAATCCGCCATCTACACCGCACTCCCTTCGACCGAATCCGCCAACCTCTCGCTGACGCACACCGGCGCGCGCAGCACGACGAGCTACGTGCTCACCGACACCGCCAGCGGCCCGTCGCATTCCTTCGGCGGCATCGTCCAGCACACGATCGCGTTGTCGCCGGCCTTAAGCCAGATGATCGGGCTGACGCTGCAGGACAGCACGACGACCGGTGAATTCTCGCGCTCGATCGGCATCAATGCGGACACGCACTTCATCACGCCCACCTTCGATGCCGACCTCGTCATCGCCACCAATCACGGCCTTCAGACCTCAAGCCTGGGCGGCGTGCAGACCACGACGTCGGTCGTCGGCATTCAACGCGTGCCCGAGCTGACGCTGCGTTCGCGCCCGTTTGCGATTGCCTCGCTGCGCCTGCCGGTGAGCGCAACCCTCATCGACGGCATCTACAACGACCAGTACGACAACATCGAAACGTCCAGGCTGGAGTTCGACGCCCAGCTCGGGCCCGGCATCCTGCGTCTGGGCAACGACACGCTGATCGACGCCACCGCTTCCCTGCGTCAAGACGCCTACGGCACGGGCGACCTGCTGGGTGCGCTCAGCTACCAGGTGACGATGCAGAACTACTTCGGCCACCACGCGGACAACACGCTGCTGTACACCGCGCAGAGCGTGCGCGGCTACACGCCGATGCCTTCGCTCGACCGCCTGAGCGGGTTAGAGCAGGTCAGCGAGGTCCTCAACCTCTACAATGCGCCCTTTTACCGCTTCACCGCCTCCACCTCGTACAATTTTCAAAACAAGCAGCTGAGCGCCGTCAACTACCAGTTGAATCTGACGCCGACGCCGTATGCGCTCGTCAACCTGGGGACCTCCTACACGCCGGGTGTGGGGTACTCGCCGCTCGTCATTCAGCTCGCAACACCGCTGTCACCCTACGACCAGGTGCAGTTCTCGGGCGACTACGACTTCGGCAGCCACGCGCTGCAGGGCCAAAATTGGTTTCTCTCCCACACGGTCGGCAACTGCTACGTCGTTCGGCTGGCCTACCACCAGCCGCTCAAAGAAGTCGACCTCTCCTTCTCGCTGCTCGCGTTCCCCGGTCAGAGCGCCTCTTTTGGCATCAACAACAACGGGCCGATCATCGCCCAGGGATTTGGACCGTGAGGCGGCTGGGGTCGCGTTCGCCGCGCCGGCTACAGCGTGACGATGATCTGCCCGCCGGTGATGAACAAATTGGGGTTCGGGGGACCCGGGGCGCCGGCAAAATTGGGCAGCGTCACCGTATTGGACTGCGTGAGATCGACGGTTTGCGAGAAACCTACCGTTCCCAATCCGTTGGCGCCCAGCTGATCCTGCGGCACGCCGTTCGTGTCGGTCGTAATGTAATTGACGTAGATTTGCGTCACGGCCGGCATCGTGATGGTCGGCGGATTGGGGCTCGTGGGGTTGCCGCGTACGGAGAGCTCGCTCAGGGGAATGGTGATCGCCAGCACGTTACCCGAACCGGTCCCGACGCTGCCGTTGGTGATCAACTGGAATTGGTTGGAGGTCAAAATGATGGGCAGGAAGGTTGCCGTCGCCGACCCCGTGCTGCCGCTGAGAACCTTGTACTTGTACAGGAAGCCGTTGGGCTGGCCCAGGGTCGAGTTGCCGTAGATGAGCTCCTGATCCCAGTGCGTGTAGGTGGCGGGCGATCCCTGGGCTTCTTGCGCGGTCGGCTCGCCCGGCGTCTCGCCGAAGGCCGCGTTGACGTTGGTTGTCGGGGTGACGTCGGCGTTGATCGCGATGATGTAGTTACCCTGGTTGGCGGTGATCTGTCCGGCGACGTAGAGCAGGAATTGAATCGTCGGCACGACGGTCGTGATGGGCGGCGGCTCGACCGGGCCGCGGCCGCAGGCGCTCGGAGCCAGCGCCAGCAGTGAGGCCGCCAAGCAGATGCCGACTGCCCGGCGAAGGGGCTGGACAGCGATGAACGCCCTGTGGGAGCGCACGGCGCCGGCGGCGCCGAGGACCGCAGCAGCGGTTGCCTGGCCCGTGGCGCTGGCGGCAACCTGTGCCGGCCCTCTGCTGTTTGCCGCGGCATTTCCCCCCCTGAGCTGGGGGTACGTTGCATGCATCGCTCTGGCGCCGCTTTTCTGGCTATGGGCGAAGTCGTCCTGGAAACAAGCTTTCTGGTGGGGCTGGTTGGCAGGCTGCTTCCTCTTCGTCTTGCTGCTGCACTGGATGACGGAGTCGGTCGGTCAATTCGTGGGTGCCTGGGCGTGGGTTGCCCTCGCCGTGCTGTGCGTGGTGGAAGGGTTTGCCGTGGCCGTTGCCGCCGTCGTGACGTCGTGGGCCGCGGGCGGATGGGTCGGCCGGCGAGCTCTCTTGGCCGCACCCGCAGCGTGGCTTCTCACGGAGACGGCCCGCGGCCATGGACTCTTCGGCGTGCCGTTCGGAGATCTGGGGCTTGCCGCGGTCTCGGCCACCTGGTTTTTGCCGCTGGCTGCGTACGGCGGCGTTGCGCTCTTGACCCTGGTCTTTGCAGCGTGCAATGCGGCCGTCGCGGGCATCCTGTCGGGCAGCGCACCCGTGCGGCGGACGAGCATTGCCCTTTTTGCGGCCGTCATTGTCCTCACGGTGCTTGCGGGCTCGGCACGCCGTGCGGTCGTGCTACCTGCGCCCGGCATCCGCGTGGGCGTCGTTCAAGGCAACGTCTCGCAGGCCGAGAAGTGGTCGCCTCAAATGTTTGCCCGGACACTGCAGATCTACAGCCGGCTCACGCGTCAGGCTGCGGTACGGGGAGCACGCATCGTCGTCTGGCCGGAGACGGCCGTGACGGCATTTCCGCTGCAAGATCGCGCCTTGCTGGCGTTCTTGGGAGACCTCGCGCGTGGACTGCACGTCTGGATCGTTACCGGTGCCGTCGATCGGGCCACCGGCGGCGGCTACTACAACATCTTGTTGGATCTCGCCCCGGACGGTTCCGTCGCCGGCGTCTATCGCAAGCATCTGCTCGTGCCCTGGGCGGAGTATCTGCCGTGGCCGTCTCTGCGCCGCTTCGCGGTTTTCAATGCGGTGTCGGATTTTCTGCCCGGCCCCGGACCCGCCGCGCTGCCCGCGGTCGGCAAGAACTGGGGTACGCTGATTTGCTACGAGTCGGCGTTTCGCTGGTACGCGCGTCAAACGGTCAACCGCGGTGCCGACGCGCTTATCGTCGCGACGGACGATGCGTGGTTTGGCGGCACATCGGGTCCAGTGCAGCACGCCGACATCGCGGTGGTTGACGCCGTGGCCACCGGGCGCTGGGTCGTGCGGGCGGCAGACACAGGTATTTCTGCCATCATCGACCCGGACGGACGAATCGTCGGGCGTTTGCCGTTCGATACGCAGGGCATTCTGGTCGCCGATGTCGGTGACGGTATCGCGACGCCCTACGACAGGTTTGGTTCGTCGTGGCTGCTCGCGTTGGCAGGCTTGGCGGTCATCGGCGCACTGGTCCGGCGCAGGCAGGCCACGTTGGGTTGGCGCTCCAAACGCGGGCGCCCGTGAAACGTTTGCGCGATTCTGTCTCGGAGCGGCCGGGTTTGTGGGTCGGCGGCTTGAGCGTCGCCATCGCGGCCGTCGCCCTGTATTTCCTCATCAGCGCGCTGGCGATGCCGGAACCCGCAGCGCCGCCGGGACAGCCGCAGATTCATATGCAGGGCATTGTAGGTCAGGGCGAGCGCGGCACTCACGTGGGCTGGCGTTTTGTCGCCGACAGTTCGGAACTCAGCCCCGACGGCGAGCAGACGGTCTACCACCACGTGCGCCGCGCGATTTACTACCTGCACGGGAAGCCGGCGTACGAGATGACGGCCGACGAGGTCACGGTTGACCTGCGTTCGCAGAATTACTCCGCCAGCGGTCACGTGCACGTGTGGAGCGTTCGGCCTCGCGGCGTCTCCGACTTTCGCACCGACGACGTTCTATGGAGTAATCCGCTGCAGCTCTTGACCTGCCCGGGTCCGGTGAAGGTCGTGTATCGGGGGATTGCTTTGAGCACGTCTCATCTGCAAGTCAACCTGCAAAACGGGACATCCTCGCTGGGTGCAACGGTCATCCACTCGCAGTAGCAAAGCCAACGGTAGCGGTCGCGCTTGCGCGACCCACGGAACGTCGCCGCTTGCGATTCTCCAAAAACGTTACGCGCTCTCGGCCGCGCAAGCGCGGCCGCTACATTTGGCAACCTGCTGTCGGCCGCGCAAGCGCGGCCGCTCCGCTTCGTGCCCTTCCCTCGTCAACGTTTTAGGGCGTCTTCTTTAACTCGGCTTTCAGCCAATCAATCACCCTCACGGGTGTCGGATCCTCGCCGTATGCAATCGCCAGGTAGTACGACACGAAGTCGCCGACGTAGACGAGCGACAACATGCGAGCCAGGATACTCTCGCCGCGCGACCAGACCTCATCAACCGCGACGCCGCGGCGCTCGATCAGCTGCCGCGTCAGCTCGACGCGCTTCCGGATATGCGACGGCTCCCGGTCGTCGCGCAGCACGACGACGGTCAGCCGGCTCTCGGGCTCGGCCTGCCCGTGCTCGCCGCTCCAGCCTACCGTCTCGTTGTGGTTGAGCTCGGGAAAGACGTTCGCGATCGCATATGCCTTGGCGTTCTCGTTGATCTGCGTCTTCCAGCGGTAGGCGACGACGCCGCGCTCGGCCTGCGAACCGTAGATCACCGGCAGGCGTCCCTTGAATCGCTCGGCCAGCTTCTTGGCCGGATTTGTGTCCAGCGGCACGTCTGGAGCGCATTCGTTGCGCACGGCCCGCAAAACGGCGCTGGCCTCGTCGATCTCGTCCACCAGCACGGCGGGCATGAGCCCCAGCCGTGCACACGTCACAACCAGCGGGATGAACGAGTACCCCAAAGCCGCCCGCGGCTGCAGGCCTCCCGGAAAGATGACGCACGGCACCTTGTCGCCGGCCGCCCGTTGCGCCAGCTGCCCCCCAGTCGTGAATGCCACCACACCTGCTCGCTCCTTCAGCGCGGCTTCGTAGCAGGCCAGCGTCTCTTCGGTGTTACCCGAATTGCTGGCCGCAAACACGAGCGTCGCGTCGTTCACGAACCCCGGCAGGTGATAATCCCGCACGACGAGCGTTGGCACGGTAAGAAACGTCTCATACCCGGCGCGCAAGAGGTCGCCGCCGATTGCCGACCCGCCCATACCCGCGATCACCAGCGAGGAGAATGTGCGTCCCTCAAGCGAGCCCAGGTCGGCCTTGAGCGCAATCTCCTTCGCCTCATCCACCTGCTCGGGCAAACCCAAGATTGCTCCGAGCATATCCTGCGGATCAACCGAGCGAAAAGATGTCGCGTCCAAAACCGCATGCGTGGCCATCGTCGTCCTCCCGGAGAGAGGCCTCGGCCACGCCGTCAGCGCAGAATGCGTTTGGCCTCTTCGATGAGGCGTTTCACCTTCTGGCCGCCCTTGTGGCCGATGCTCTCGTAGAAACCTTGACCGTACTTATCCTTGACGGCCCGGCCACCTTTTTGCCCGATGCTCTCAAAGAATGCGGGGCCGTGGCGCTCCCGGGTCGATGTGCCGCCCTTGCGGCCGATCGCCTCGTAGAAGCCCGGACCGTATTTGGCGCGGACCGCATCTCCGCCGCGCTTGCCCGCTTCGCGGACGGTCAGCTCGCGCGGTCGTTCCTCAGCCTGACTGCGATCCGTCATGCGGCCGGCGTCCCATGCGTCTCACGTTTGGAGCGCTGACCGCCCTTGTGGCCGATGGTCTCGTAGAACTGCGATCCGTGCCGGCGCTTCGTGCTCTCTCCGCCCTTGCGGCCGATGGCGGCGAAAAACTCCGGACCATACTTGGTCTTGACGATGTCTCCGCCTTTTTTGCCGGCCTCGCGGACAGTCATGCCCACCGTTCCCTCATGGTTCATTGGGTTTGCGTCCTCCAAAGAGCGTAGCGGCTGATGATGAATCCCGTTCCTTGTACCCCTCTGCGCCTGCCTCAAACACGCACGGATGTTCCCTTTTCCGGCGGGCGGCATGCCGACGCCGCGGGGTCCTACACCTTGAGAGAGTCTTAATCGAAAAAGGAGGAATGGGCGTCCGGCACAGGCCCGCCGCGCACCCCGCGCCGAACAAACTTGCGATGCTCGACCTTGTTCTCGAGAGCGGCTCCATCTGCGACGGCAGCGGTGCACCCGCATTCGTCACCGATGTCGGCGTGGCCGGAGATCGGATCGTCCGCATCGGGGATTGCCGCCAGCTGGAAGCACTCCAGCGTCTGGACTGCCGAGGTCTGGTTGTGGCGCCCGGCTTCATCGACATGCACGGTCATTCGGATGAAATCTTGCTCGTGCTGCCGACGGCGGACAGCAAGATCCGTCAGGGTATCACGACCGAGGTGGGCGGCAATTGCGGCTTCTCGCCGGCGCCGCTTGCCGGAACCGCCTTGCTGGAAAAGCGTGAGAGCCTGCTCCGCCGCTACGAGATGGAACCCTCGTGGACGGATTTTGACGGTTTCTTTCGCGCCTTGGAGGCGGCGCAGCCCGCGCTCAACTTTTGCTGCCTGGTTGGGCTTGGCACCGTGCGCAGCGCCCTGGATGCCACGCAGCCCGTGCCCCTGGACGCCGACCAGATGCGCCGCGCCCGCGCTCTCGTCCGGACGTCCTGCGAGCAAGGCGCTGCCGGGGTGTCGTCGGGGCTCATCTACCCGCCCGGAAGCTTCGCCGACACCGAGGAGTTGATCTTCCTCGCGCAGGCCGCGGCCGAGGGCGGCAGCCCGTTGTACGCGTCGCACCTGCGCAGCGAGGGTGACCATCTGGAGGAAGCGGTGGAAGAAGCGCTTACCGTCGGCGCGCGGACCGAATGCGCAGTGCAGCTCTCCCATCACAAGGCGTCGGGGAGGCGCAATTGGGGCAAGGTGCACAACACCCTGGCCCGCATCGAGCGCGCGCGTGCCGGCGGTGTGGATGCGGTGGTCGACGTCTATCCGTATAAAGCGTCCTCGACGAGTCTGGACGTCATCTTGCCCGACGACGTCCGCGTCGGCTCCCACGCCGAGATCGCCGGACGCCTGGCCGACCCGCGGTATGCGGCCTTGGTTGCGGCGCGTGTCGAGCTCGAGTACGGCGGGCGTTGGCACGAGATCCTCATTGCGTCGGTTGGCTCCGCCCGCAACCGGCCCTACGAGGGGCTGAGCATCGTCGATGTCGCACATCAGATGGGGCGCACGCCCGTCGCCGCGGCGCTCAAGTTGCTCGTGGAAGAGCGACTCGAGGTGGCAGCCATCTTCTTTACGATGTGCGAATCCGACGTCCGCACCGTTCTCTCGTACCAGCACGCCACGGTCGGCAGCGATGCCTCGGTCCGCGCCGTGACCGGCATCACGGCGACGGGCAAGCCACATCCCCGTGCCTACGGAACCTTTCCGCGCATCTTCAAGCACTACGTGCGTAACACGCGGCTGCTGACGCTGGAGGAAGCCGTGCGGCGCTGTACGGCGCGCGCAGCCGAGCGCATGGGGTTGCGCCAGCGCGGCCGCATCGCGGAGGGCTGGTTCGCGGACCTTGTCATCTTCGATCCCCTGCGCATCGCCGACACCGCAACCTACGAAGATCCGCACCGGTATCCCGAAGGCGTCGTGCACGTCGCCGTCAACGGCGGTCTCGTCGTGCGCAACGGCGAGCCGACGGGCCTGCGTTCGGGCCGCGTGCTGCGCCGAGGCCGCGACCTCTAAAGGCCCTGCAGGTGCGGTGCAGCGCAAGCCGAGTTTACCTGTCAGCGGCTTGACGGTCTACAGCGCCCCTTGCACCTGCAGCAGAGCGCATCCCGGCCCCTTGACCTTGACCGGCGACCTCGCCGCGGTATAATGCCAGCCAAGAGGAGGCGCAAACAAAGCGTTCGTGCGCGACGTTTCTCCAGCATGAGGAGTATGTGGTGCGCGGCGGCGTTCACAGCGGTTCTGGCCTTTGTGTGGCCCGGAGCCGGTGTCGCCGCACCGCATCCGTTCCCCGCGGGGTCCGGTTTTGGAGGTCATGTCCCGGCCGGCCGCTTCGCTCCGCAGCGCGAGGTGCGCGAACCGTGGGTCGAGGGCGTTACCCCGCCCTTGGAGGACCGACTCTTTGACGCCACCTACCGGGTTCTTCCCAACCACAACATCCTCAAGGTGTACGTCTTCGATGCCGCCGGGTACGAGTCGGCGGGCATCCGCTTCTCGGGTCGCGTTCCGCATCAGCCCCGCGATCTCTCCGCACCCGAACTCTACCATGAGGCCGCCCTTTTGATTCGCACGGCGTTTGCGACCTTGCCTAACCTGCAAACGGTCGACGTATGGGCGACAATCCCTGTGCCACACAGTCAGGCAACGATGGTCGAAAGCACGATCTTCTCGGTGTCCGCCGACCGTCAAACCTACGAGCGCCAGGCGTCGACCCCCGGCCTCAGCGACGCACAATTCCTGTCGGGTTTCGGCCGTCTGTGGGTCGCGCCTGAGGTACCCGGTCAATGAGTGCGGCACGGCTTCTTGCCCCGGTCGTCGCCGCGCTCGTTCTGGCGACGCCGTGGAGCGCGTCGCGAGGTGCGCCGCGTATCGCCCCATGGGGACCAACCGTGCACGCGGTCCCGGCCGGTGCGCAAAGCCTGGAGCGCGCCGCTCTCTTCGGACCGTATGACGAAGTCTGGCGCGTGCCGACCAGCCGCAAAATCATCGCCCTCACCTTCGACGACGGGCCCTTTCCGTTCTACACCCCGGTTTTGCTGCACATCCTGGCCCGCTCACACGTCCCGGCAACGTTTTTCGTGGTCGGCCGCAACGCCCAGGAGTTCCCGGAGCTCGTGCAACGCATCGTCGCGTCGGGCGATGAAATCGCCAACCACACGTTCAATCACGTGTTTTTAACCCGTCTCTCGGACGCGCAAATTGAAGAGCAGATCCTTGCCGACGGCACGCTCCTCGAACACTTCACGGGCAAACCCTGCACGCTCTTTCGTCCGCCGCACGGTCGCTACGACCGCCGTGTCGTCAGCATCGCCCGCGACCTCGGCTACACCACCGTCTTCTGGAGTGCCGCCGCCAACGACACGCGCAACCTCACGCCACGCATCATCGTCCGCCGCATCCTGCACGAAGCCGGGCCCGGCGGGATCATCCTGCTCCACAACGGGCGCTATGCGACGATCGAGGCTCTCCCGGTGATTATCGATCGGCTGCGGGCGGCGGGGTACCGCTTCGTGACGGTGTCGGAGCTTCTGGCCGAGGCCCAGGCCCGCTAGGCTGGGCTCGGTCGCGCCGCGCCAGTACAGCCTCCCAGGCGCGGTCGACCTCGCGTCCCAGAGCGGTCAAGGTACTGTCGTTCTCAATGACGATGTCCGCCCGCACCCGGTACTCCTCATCCGGCAGCTGGGCACGCATGCGAGCTGCAATCTGTGATGCCGTCAGGCCGTCGCGCTCCTGCAGCCGTGCACGCCGCACGTCCGGAGGTGCGGTCACCGCGACGACGCAGTCGCAATTGCGCTCGAAGCCCGATTCGAACAGCAGCGGCACGACGGCAACGACGACTACCTCCGGCGGCTGGCTGCCGATGATACTCAGGACGCGCTTGAGGATGGCCGGATGGGTGAGCTCGTTGAGGCGCGCCCGCCGTGCCTCGTCCTCGAAGACGAGGCGCGCAAGCGCAGCCCGATCCAGACGGCCGTCTGGCAACAGCACCTCGGGCCCGAATGCGTCGCGAATCGCATCCAAAACCGGGCTCGGCGGTTCGACGACCTCGCGAGCGATGACGTCGGTATCGACGATGACCGCACCCTTCTGCGCCAACAGCGCCGCAACGGTCGACTTGCCGGAACCGATGCTTCCGGTCAGACCGACGATCATGCGTGCCGTGAGCCGCCGCGGGCGGCGGGCGAGAGGGCTGTGCGGGTCAGGAAACCGGCTCGTGTTCGGTTGGCGACACCGACGGCATCCAGGCCGCTTCGGCGGCGTCGCCCGCAACGTTCTCGGCGTGCCCTTCTTCGGTCGGAGCCGGTCTGGCAGGCTCGGCCGGCGTGGTCAGAGGCGGTGTCGCGGCCTTGATGCTGGCCGTGATGCGCCGCGCGGCCGGGTTGATCGAGAGGATCTTGACGGGCACGGTCGCTCCCGGATCCGGCACGTCGTTGGGATCGAACTCGGCCTTGGGCACCATCGCGGTCACGCCCGGCAGCAGCTCGACCAAGAGATAATTGGGCGTCGCCTTGGTCAGCGTCGCGGCGACGACCTCGCCCTCGTGGAGCACATCCGGGGCGGTCTTCCATGGGTCGTCGAGCGAGTGCTTGAGCGAGAGACTGACTTTCCTCGTCTCCGGGTCGAACTTGACGATCTCGACCTGCACGGTCTGGCCGACTTTGACCACTTCGCTCGGATGCTTGATGCGGCCCCACGACAATTCGGTGTTGTGGATGAGGCCGTCGATGCCGCCTAGGTCGACGAACGCCCCGAACTCGGCCAGCCGCACGACCGTGCCTTCGCGAATCTGACCCGGCTCGAGCGTCGCCAGCAGCTCCTGCTTCTTCTGATTGAGTTCTTCGTCGAGGACGACCCGCTGCGAGAGCACGACGCGGCGCCGCTTGTGGTCCAAGTCGATCACCTTGAGGCGCAGCTGCGTGCCGACGAGCTCCTCGAGATTCCCCACCGGTTGGCGCCGAATCTGCGACGCCGGCACGAACCCGCGCATGCCCAGGTCGACGAGCACGCCGCCTTTGACGACCTGCGTCACCGTCGCCGTGATCGGCTCGTTGCGCTCGTGCGCTTCCAGCACTTTCTCCCAGCTCTTGAGCGCCCGGGCGCGCTTCTCGGAGAGGTACATGGTGCCGTCGCCTTCACTGTCGATGCGGTACACCAAGACCTCAAGCCGGTCGCCGACGCGCAGGTCGGCGATGTTCAAGCCCGGCGACAGCTCGCGCGCGGTGACGATGCCCTCGGATTTGCCGCCAATGTCGACCAGCAGCTCGTCGTTGGATTTGGCGACGATCGTCCCGGGCAGGACTTGTCCCTCGTCGAGGGTGCGCAGACTCTCTTCGTAGAGTTTTTGAATGACTTCAAACTGGTCGTCAACCGCCTCGGGCTGATCGAGAACCGGAGCATCGGACATCAGGAACGTTTCACCTTTGCTTGTTAGACTATCTGTGGCCGGCCGCTGGGTGCCGGCTAGTGCTGACACACCGGGCAGTAAAAAGTGCCCCGCTGGGCGAGCACGATGCGCCGAATCGGCGTGCGACAGCGCCGGCAGGGTTTGCCGGCACGACCATAGACTCGATGATGCTTCTGAAAGCGTCCCGCCTTTCCTTCCGCATCGAGGTAGTCGTCCACGCTGGAACCGCCATGGCGTATGGCGTCGCGCAACACGCGGCGCAGGGCTGCCAGGAGCCGCGCGAGCTGCGTCAATGAGAGTTTTCCCACGCGCCGTGTGGGACGCACGCCCGCCGCGTAGAGCGCCTCACAGGCGTAGATGTTGCCGACCCCGGCCAGCTTGCGCTGGTCCAAAAGCCACACTTTCACGGGCGTTGTCCCACGCCCGGTAAGACGTCGCACAAGCTGCGGCGTCGTCGTGGGCGACAACGGATCGACGCCAATTCCCAACACGTCGCGGATGTCACCGCGGCCGACGCACATGCGTCCGAACTTGCGCACATCCCCGAAAACGACGTTCACGCCGCCGCTCAGACGCAAGACGGCGCGCGTCGCCGGCCCGGGCGCCAGTCCGCGCCCCGCACGCAGCGTTCCCGTCATGCGCAGGTGGATCGCCAGCCACAGCGGCGGATCCAGATCGAAGACGACGTACTTGCCGGCACGCCGCACGCCGCTGATGGTGTGCCCGCGGATGACGTCTGGCGGGAGACTCTGCGTCAAAAAGAGCGGCGGGCGGCGCGCATGCGAGAACTCCTCGATGCGCCGGCCGACGACGTACGGTGCAAGGCCGCGCGCGATGGTTTCCACTTCCGGCAATTCGGGCATGGGGGAAGGAAGCGCTTACGCGACGGGTTCGGCGTCGGCCCACGTGGGCCCCAGCTTCTCGTCGACGACGAGCGGCACCGCAAGGTCGGCGACGCCGGTCATGGCCTCGCGGACCGCGCGCGACGCGATCTCCGCCGCCTGCGGCGCCACGTCGGCAATCAACTCGTCGTGCACCTGCAAGACGAGCTGCGCGCCGATACCGGCCGTCGCAAACGCGCGCGCCGCAGCCACCATCGCCAGCTTGATGAGGTCGGCGGCCGTGCCCTGCGCGGGCGCGTTGACCGCCATCCTTTCGGCGGCCGCGCGCACCGGATGAACCCGCGAACGGATGTCGGGCAGGTAGCGGCGGCGGCCGAACAGCGTCGTCACGTAGCCGCGCTCGCGGGCTTGGGCCAGCGATGTCTCGACGTAGGCTTTGATGTTCGGGAAGCGGGCGAAGTACGCGGCGATGAACTCGCGAGCTTGTGCGCGCGTCATGCCGGTCGCGGCGGCTAAGCCGGCTTCGCCTTGACCATAGAGGATGCCGAAGTTGACCGCTTTGGCGCGGCGGCGCAATTCGGACGGCACGGGCTCACCCGGCGCCACTGCGAAGACTTCGCGCGCCGTGAACGCGTGAATGTCATCGCCGCGGCGGAAGGCTTCGATGAACCGCTCGTCGCCCGAGAGGTGCGCAACGATGCGCAATTCGATCTGCGAGTAGTCGGCCGCGAGCAGCAGGTGGCCCTCGCCGGCCGGCAGGAAGGCGCGGCGAATGGCGCGCCCGGCGGCCGAACGCACGGGGATGTTCTGCAGGTTGGGGTCGGAGCTGGACAGCCGCCCGGTCGCGGCGCCCAACTGGTGGAAGGTGGTGTGCAGCCGTCCGGTCGCAGGATCGATGAGCGCCGGCAACGCATCCACATAGGTGGACTTCAGCTTGCTGAGCTCGCGGTAGCGCAAGAGTGCCGCCGCAATGGGATGCTCGTGGGCCAGGGGCGCCAAGATCTCGGCGCCTGTTGCATAGCCGGTCTTCGTTTTGCGGCCGGATGCCGGCAAGCCCAACTTGTCAAACAAGATGCCGCCCAGCGCCTTGGGCGAGTTGAGGTTGAACTCTTCACCGGCCAGGCGATAAATCTCGCGCGTGGTCTCCTCGATGTCGCGAGCCAGCTCGTCGCGGATGCGATCCAGCTCGGCAAGATCCAGCCGGAATCCCACCCCTTCCATCTGCGCCAACACCGGGCCCAGGGGCTGTTCGATCTCCAGCAAGACGCGCTCGAGCCCGAGCTCGCGGATCGTGGCCAGCCGGACTGGCGCCGCGCGCAGGATCGCATCGGCGGCCGCGCCCCAGCCGCTATCCGGACGCTGACCGTCGAAGAGGTGGCGCGCTGCGTCCGGCGCCGGCAAAGGCGCCTGTGCACCCGGCGTTTTGTCCAGCGCCTGCGCGAGCGTCGGCTCACCGCGCGCGGGATCCAAAAGACCAGCCGCCAGCATGGCGTCAAAGGCAATGCGCCCGGCCAGAACGCCGTGGCGGTTAAGCCACCCGGCCGTGTTCTTGGCATCGAAAACAAGCCACGCCGGCCCTGCGGGACCGCCCACCAGCCGCAGTGCCTCGCCCACGCCGCTGTGCGCTTCCACGAGCGCAGCGGGGATAATTGCCGCCTCGCCGGGACGCCACGCCAGCGCCAGGCCCAAGGGCGTCTGCGTGCGCCACGAGGTGATCGGCGGCACGGGCACGAGCGCGAGTTCTTCCTGCGCGGCAGCCTGGCGCAGGACCTCGAGCGCGGTATCGGCGGCATCCGCCATGCGGTAGGTCCCGGGCGTGAAGACCTCCGTCGCGGGTTCCACCGGCTCGCCGTCGCCGGCGGCGGCAAACGCCGGGGTTGCAATCGTCGCCAGCAGCGATTTGAACTCGAGTTCCTGATAGAGCGCGGCCAGGCGCTCCGGCGAGGGCGGCCGGTAGCGCCAGGCATCCCAGTCCGCCTGAATCGGTAGCGTGCGCTTGGCTCGCGACACGTCGCGGCAGGCACGCGCCAGATCGGCGTGGTTGCGGAGCACGTCGGCGATGCGCGGCGGGCTCACCTCGTCCAGGTGCGCCAAGAGGTTGTCGAGCGAGCCGAACTGCGCGATGAGCTTGGCCGCCGTCTTTTCGCCGATGCCCGGTACGCCCGGCAGATTGTCCGACGGGTCGCCTTTGAGACCGCGAAAATCGGGCAGCTGCGCGGGGGCCAGTCCGAAGCGCTCCCGGACCGCCGCCTCGTCGTAGCGCACGAGGTCGCTGATGCCGCGCTTGGTCACGACGACCGTGCAGTGCGGGCTGGCCAATTGGAGCAAGTCGAGATCGCCGGAGAGCACGGTGCAGCGCAGGTTGCGCTGCTCGGCCAGCGTCACGATGGTCGCGATGCAGTCGTCGGCTTCCTCGCCTTCGACTTCAACGACGGGAATGCCGTACGTATCGAGGATCCGTCGCACGGTGTCGAACTGCGGTCGCAATTCGTCCGGCATTTCCGGCCGTTGGGCTTTGTACGCGGGCACGGCTACCAGGCGCTCCTCGGGGATGCCGGCATCGAAGCAGGCGACGACATGCGTGGGGTTCTCCTCGCGCAGCACGCGCTGCAGCATGCGCTGGAAGCCATAGGCGGCGTTCACCGGACGGCCGCTGGACGTCGTCAGCGGCGGCAGTGCGAAGAACGCGCGATAGACGAGCGCGTAGACGTCGATGATGAGGAGCGATTCTCCTTGGTTCACGCCGTTCACGCCGGCTTTAGCGGGCCCGCAGATCGAACGCCGCCGGCGGTGCGTCGCCGGCGGCGCGCGCAAGTGCCGGCGGGGCGGCCGGCAAGCCGAGGGCGAGGCCAAACGAGGCAACCGCAAGACCGACGAGCATCCACAGCACAGCCGGGAGGCCCAAGGCGTCGGCAAGGGATCCCAAAGCGCCCACCAAGAGGCCGCCAAGCCCGGTGGACAGTCCGATGAGCAGCGCAGACGCCAAGCCGACCCGGTGCGGTAGGTATTCCATGCCCATGACGACGGTCGTCGAGAGCGTGCCGATGATGAACGCGCCGACAAGCGCCAGGGCGACATAGGATGCGGGGCCGGCCGTGAGCAGGTAGGCGGTCAGGGCCGGCGGGGCCAGCGCGAGACTGGCCGCCGTCGTCTGCTTGGTGCCGAAGCGATCGGCCAGCGGCCCGGCGGCCAGATTTGCAACCGCACCGGCCGCGAGGAAGATGAAGAGCAAGTAGGCTCCGTGGGACGGCGGTGCGTGCATGACCGCCACGGCATAGAGAGGGACAAACGTCAGGACGCCGCTATAGACGGCCGAACGCAGAGTGGTCACTGCGATCAAAACGTTCATCGCGCGCGGCCACGGGGTGCGCGGCATAGCCGAGGTGCGCGCGTCGTGCTCCTCGTGGGCACGTGCAACCGCGGGCACGGCCGCCGCCATTGCCAGAGCGACGGTGAGTGCCGGCACGAGGAGAAACACGGTCGCGCGCAAGCCTCCCCATCCGATAAGTCCGGCGACAAGAAGTGGGCCGAGCGCCACGCCGATGTTGCCGCCGACCGCAAAGAACGAGTTGGCGGTTGCCGGGAGCGCGCCGCAGACCGTGCGCGCCGATTTGGCGGCTTCCGGGTGGTACATCGCAGATCCGATGCCCGCCAGCGCGACGCAGAGCGCCGCCAGTACGTAGGAATGAGCGGGCGCGACGACCGCAAAGCCGCCCAGCGCGAGTGCGATGCCCAGGGGCAGGAGGAAGCGGGTACGCAGTGCATCCGAGGCGATACCAAAGATCGGTTGCATGATGGACGAGGTGATACCCGAGAGCATGACGAGCGCCGCCAAGCCGAAGTACGAAACGTGAAACTCGGTGCGCAAAAAAGGCAGCAGCGCAGGCAGGCCGCCTGCACTGATGTCCACCATGAGGTGGCCGAGCGAAAGGAGACTTAGGATCGCGCGATTCACGGCGCCCCCACCCTTCGCATCGTCGCTCGCCACGCGAGGGTCGCGACGGGTTTCGGTAAAAGGCCGGACGCCATGAGCCGTCCGTGGCCGGCCGCGCTGCTCATCCTCCTCATCCTCATCGTCGCGCTGCCCGTCAATGCCCTTTTGGCTGCCAAGCGCTTCCATGCGGCGCCGCCGTCGGGCCGCATCAAAGTCCGGCGGTATGTACGAACGATCCTCATCCTGTGGGGGGTTACCGGTCTTGCGCTTTTCGCCCTGCGCTTGCATGGTTTGGATGCGGCATCCGTCGGCTTACGCCCGCCCGATCATCCCGTGCAACTTGCTTACGGGCTGCTCGCACTGAGCGCACCGCTCGTGGCCGCGTGGAGCGGGCTGCGGCCCACCCCGCGGTCGGACTATGCCGGCGCGCTGCGGGCGTTGCTGCCCGACGAGCGCGTGCAGTGGGCGTGGTTTCTGGCCGTGGCCGTCAGCGCCGGCCTGTGCGAAGAGTTCCTCTATCGCGGTTACGCCATCACGATGCTGACGGCTGCCGGCGGCAGCTTGCCCCTGGGCATCGCCGCCTCAACCCTTGGGTTTGGCTTCGCCCATGCCTACCAAGGGCGGACGGGCGTCATCGGGGCGACGATTAGCGGCGGCGTGTACGCCGCGGTCTTCGTCGTGACGCACTCGCTGTATCCGTGCATGCTGGGACACATCGTTCAGGACATCGCGGGTGCGGTCGTCCTGACGCGCGCTCTACATGCGCCTATTGACGCAACCGGCGGCCCGGGCGGCTCACCTCGTTTGTAGGTTCGGCGGGGGGCCGGCCAGAACACAACCCGTACGATCCGCTCGATCCGCTCCGCGGCCCATCTTGCACTGCCAACCCGATAACCGCCCACCGGAGGGCCACCGTGACCTACGTCATTTGTCAACCGTGCATCGGCGTCAAAGATAAATCGTGCGTGGACGTCTGCCCGGTCGATTGCATCAAGGGCAAGGACGAAGACCCGCAGCTGTACATCGATCCCAGCGTGTGCATTGATTGCGGTGCCTGCGTCGCGGCCTGCCCGGTGAATGCGATCTACGCCGAGACCGAGGTTCCCGAGGAGTGGAAAGAATACACGAAGATTAACGCGGATTACTTCGCCTCGGAAGCCGCCTCATAAAGTCGCCTCACTTCTGTAGCGGTCGGCCTTGGCCGACCGTCGCGCTTGCGCGACCGAGTGCCTCGAAAGCGTAGCGGTCACGCTTGCGCGACCGA
>CADDZI010000008.1 GCA_902812405.1 bacterium
GACAACGTGCAGATGGAGGTTGAGCTGATCACGCCGATCGCGTGCGAGGAGGGCCTGCGCTTTGCCATCCGAGAGGGCGGGCGCACGGTCGGCGCGGGCGTCGTCACCAAGGTGCTTGACTGATGGCCAAGAAGGAGAACCGCGTGCTCGTGACCATGGCCTGCGGCGATTGCAAGCGGCGCAACTACACGACGACGAAGAACCGGCAGCACACGAGCGCCCGGCTGGAGCGCAAGAAGTACTGCCGCTGGTGCCGGCGTCACACGAGCCACAAGGAGACGCGGTAGGGGTACGACGAGGGACGAGGGCACGTCCACCGGGCATATAGGGCGGTAGCTCAATTGGTAGAGTAGCGGTCTCCAAAACCGTTGGTTGCAGGTTCGAGTCCTGTCCGCCCTGCCATCCACGCGCCACCGTCCCGCTGCCGGAACCAGGACGGCGCGCGAACGAAAGAACGACGAGGAAAGTACGTGAAAGGCATGACGACGCAGCGCAAAGCGTCGATGGATGGTGCGGGCAACCGGCCTGCGCCGAAATCCAAGAGCGACGAGGCACGCGCCCTCGAGCGGGAGCGGCACTGGCGCTCCGTCGTTGCTGGGTTCCGGGCAGTCATCTCGGAGATGCGGCGTGTCACCTGGCCCAGCCGCGAGGAGTGGCTGTCGGCGACTGCGGTCGTCGTGGGCCTGGTGGTTGTCGTCGCCCTGTGGACGCAATTGATTAGTTTTCTCCTGCATGTCATAGGATTTGCGCAGTAACGCCGTGATGGACGACGCACAGAATCTGAGCACGGCCACGCCGCAGCCCGCGCCGGCTCCGCCCGCGAGCTCCGACGAAGGCGGCATCTCGAGCGATCCTGACCGCAAGTGGTACGTCATCCACACGTATTCGGGCTACGAGAACAAGGTCAAAGCCAACCTCGAGCGGCGCATCAAGTCGATGGGCATGCAGGACTACGTCTTTCGGGTCCTCGTGCCAACGGACAAAGAGGTCGAGTTCAAAGACGGCAAGCGGCGCGAGGTGGAGAAGAAGGTCTACCCGGGCTACGTCCTCGTCGAGATGAAGATGACCGATCAGTCGTGGTACGTGGTGCGCAACACGCAGGGCGTGACGGGTTTCGTGGGATCGCCGGGAGCCGGCGAAAAGCCGCTGCCGCTGGGCGACAAAGAGGTCAAGACCATCCTCAAGCAGATGGGTATCGAGACGCCCAAGTTGAAGATCGACTTCAAGAAGGGTGACCGCGTCAAGGTGACATCCGGACCGTTCTTCGAGTTCACGGGGACCGTCGACGAGATCGATGCCTCCAAGGAGCGGCTGCGCGCCCTGATCTCCATCTTCGGCCGCGAGACGCCGGTGGAGCTCGAGTTCTACCAAGTGGAGAAGATTTAAGACGTGGCAAAGAAGGTTCTGGCCAAGGTAACCGTGCAGTGCCAGGCGGGTAAAGCAACACCCGCGCCGCCGGTGGGCCCGGCGCTGGGTCAGCACGGCATCAACATCATGGAGTTTTGCAAGGCCTACAACGAGCGGACCGCCAAGCAGGCGGGTCAGATCGTTCCGGCGGTCGTCACGATCTACGAGGATCGGTCCTTCAGTTTCAGCCTGAAGACGCCGCCGGCATCCGAGCTGCTCAAGAAGGCGGCCGGTATCGAGAAGGGGTCGGGAGAACCCAACCGCAAGAAGGTCGGCCGCATCTCGCTGGCGGCGTGCCGCGAGATCGCACAGGCCAAACTAGCCGACCTCAACGCCAACGACCTGGAGGCGGCGACCAAGATCATCGCGGGCACCGCGCGTTCCATGGGCATCGAGGTGGAGTGACGACGTGAAGCGAGCGGGTAAGAGGTATGCCAAAAGCCTGGCCCTGCTGGGCGACGAGCGACTGCTGGACGTGGGCCGGGCCATCGACCTGGTCAAGGCGACGGCGAGCGCGAAGTTCGACGAAACGGTTGAAGTGCACATTCGGCTTGGCATCGATATGAAGAAGAGCGAGCAGAATGTTCGCGGCACGGTTGTCTTGCCGCACGGCACGGGCAAGAGTAAGCGCGTCATCGTTTTTGCCAAAGGTGAGAAAGCCCGCGAGGCGCAGGCAGCGGGCGCCGACGTCGTGGGAGATCAGGATCTTATCGACCGGATCAAGGCGGGCTGGAACGATTTCGACGTGGCCGTCGCGACGCCGGACATGATGGGGGCGGTCGGTTCCAACCTGGGCAAGATCCTGGCCCAGCGCATGCCCAACCCGCGCGTGGGGACCGTGACCCAAAACGTGGCACAGGCAGTCGGGGAGATCAAAGCCGGAAAGATCGAATACCGGCCGGACAAAGGTGCGGTCGTGCACTGCATCATCGGCAAAGCCTCGTTTCCGCGGGAGCACTTGTTGGAGAACTTCACGGCCCTGATGGACGCGCTGGTGCGCTCCAAACCACCGTCGGCTAAGGGAACGTATATCAAGAGCATCACCCTGGCCACGACCATGGGACCGCCGGTGCGCGTGGACCCGACGAGGGTAAAGGTCGCCGCCTAGGGAAGTATCTGTCCGGCATCCGATGACAGCAGGCCGCGCACGCGCGCTAAGTCCCCCGGGGGCCTGCCGAGGACAATCTGCGTTCAGGAACCCGCCGGCAAAGCGGGTCGTGGCGTGCGCTGTCTGGCATCGGGAGTTAGAGAGCGCTTTTTTGTGCCCTGAGGGAGCACCGCCACTATGCCGACCGAACGCAAGAACGAGACGATACGGCGCCTGCGCCAGCAGGTAGCCGAACGGCCGAGCTTCATTCTCACCGACTTCCGGGGACTGACGGTCGACGAGTTGCGGGCGCTGCGCACGCAGCTGCGCGCCAGCGCGGCCCGCTACACGGTCGTCAAGAATACGCTCTTCGCCACAGCCTTGGACGGCGCGGCGCAGGAACGCCTCGCACCCTTTTTGGCAGGGCCGACGGGGATCGCATTTGCGGGCGACGACGTCGTGGCGGCCGCCAAGGCGATCGTACAGTTTGCAGGGGAGTCGAAGAAGCTGCAGATCAAAGCCGGCTTCGTGGACGGCACGTTCTACGATGCGCCGTCGATCGAGCGGCTGGCCAGCCTGCCCTCCCGACCCGAGCTTCTCGCCAGGCTGGTCGGCAGCCTGCGCTCTCCCCTGGCGGGCTTGGTCAACGTGCTCAACGGTAACCGGCGTGCGCTGGTCCAGGTGCTGGCGGCACTGCACGGCAAGCGCGCCGAGGCAGCCGCTCAAGGATAACATAAGGTTGCGCCGCACGCGCTTTCGGTTGCGAGCGGCGGCATGCGATGCGCGGCGTCGGATGACGCCGCCAGACAGAAAGGAAAGGACAGGATGGCTGTCAGCGACATCATCGAGCAAATCGATAAATTGACGGTGCTGGAATTGGCCGAACTGGTTAAGACGCTGGAACAGAAGTACGGCGTCTCGGCGGCGGCTCCGGTGGCTGTTGCTGCCCCGGCCGCGACAGGCGCTCAAGCAGCGCCCGCGGCGGCGGAAGCCAAGACCGAGTTTGACGTCCACTTGGTCAGTGCCGGTGAGAAGAAGATCAATGTCATCAAGGCGGTTCGGGAAGTTGTTCCGGGCCTGGGACTCAAAGAGGCAAAAGACCTGGTGGAGAGCGCGCCCAAGCCCATCAAGACCGGCGTCAGTAAAGACGAAGCCGCCGCAATCAAGGCCAAGTTGGAAGAGCAAGGGGCGACGGTCGAAATCAAGTAGGCGGTCACCCTGTGGGGGTGGGCCGGGGCTCAGCCCAGCCCGGCGGAGATCCCGCCTTTGAGGCCGCCCCGGGAACGCACTGGCAGCGGCGCTCCCAAGAGCGGTTTCTGCCGGTGTACGCCGCGTCAAGAGGCGTAACCGGCGGTCAGGACGGGTTCAGGACGAGCCTGGCACCGGGGACGCGTTGCAGGCCAGTGGCGGCAGGTTTGCGGTCCTTCCACTTCCCGAAGCGCGCCGGATCAGAGGCGAAGAAAGCCTCCAAGCGTTTGATGCGGTCCGGGGTAGCCGGATGATCTTGAACGTACTGCTCGAAGCCGGCGGATGAACCGGACGTGCGTGACAGCGTGCGGAAAAACCAGATCATCCCCCACGGGTTGTAGCCGGCTTTCGCCGCCAGAATGACGCCTTCATGGTCGGCCTGGTACTCCTGCTGGCGGCTGAAATTCAAAAAGCCATAGGTCGCGCCAAGCCGAGCAACGGCGTACGCATTGGCGGCTCCCTGGCTGTGCACAAAGAGACCTGCGAGGGCCAGCAGCAGGTTGATGTCCTGAGCCTGCTGGAGACGGTTCATGACGTGTCCGAGGACGATGTGGCCTGTTTCGTGGCCGACGACATTGGCGAGCTCATCGTCGTTAGCCGCCATGGTCAGCAGCGCCTCATTGACGTAGACCCACCCGCCGGGGGTGGAAAAGGCGTTGGGTTGTGTGCCCTTCACGATGATGAACTTGGCCGCCCACCAGTGCGGGGCGGCTGCGGCCGCAATCCGCCGGCCGACCTGACGCAGGACCGGATAAAACGGTGACACATCCAGGATCTGTCCTTGCCGGCGCTGGTCGTCATAGACCTGACGGCCGATCGCCCTCTCGTGCTCTTCATCCGCTGCGGCAGGCGACGCGAACGCAGGGAAGCAGGCCAGGGCGCCGGTGGCGCACACACCGCAGATCCAGCGCCGTCGCGACAGTCGTGCACTCACATCACGGGAAACGTTCGGCACAGGGCCTGGGTTCCATCGTGTGTCTGTGCCGCCGGCGCAATGAGTTTTTGTCCGGTGCGAGAACGCACGCCGCATGGTACACCGGTTATCCATCGCTGCTTGCATCGGCTGTCTCGTGCTGCTTGCCGCTGCGTGCTCGCGTGCGGCCAAACATCCGACCCCGACCGGAGCCGCGCAAACGGTGCTGCGCCTCTCCACGAGCCGAATCGACAACCTAAACCCGCTCCTCTCCGGCGGCGGCGCGACGGCCTATCTGTCGTTCCTATGGGGTGCCTACTTGTACCTGGCGGATCCTGAAAACCGTCTGCACCCCGAGCTTGCCACAACCATCCCCACGCGGGCCAACGGCGGTATTAGCGCGGATGGTCTCACGTTGACGTATCACCTGCGGCGCGGTGTGAGGTGGCAAGATGGCGCGCCCTTTGGTGCCCGGGATGTGATCTTCACCTGGCATGCCATCATGAACCCGCACAACAACGTCGTGAGCCGTCTGGGGTACGACAAGGTGGCATCGATGACGGCCCTCGATCCGTGGACCGTGCAGGTCCGCTTGCGGGAGCGGTATGCGCCTATCGTTGCGACTCTCTTTGCACCGGGTGCAGTGCCGATGCCCATACTGCCGGCACACCTGCTCACGGGTCTGCCCGACATCAACCATGCCGCCTACAACCGGCTGCCGATCGGAACCGGCCCGTTTCGCGTTGTCGCGTACGATCCGGGAAGCAAGGTCATCCTGAGAGCCAATCCCTTGTATTGGCGGGGCCGGCCTCGTCTGGCCAGCATCCAGTACCTCGTCGTTCCGGACGAGAATACGGTTGAGGTCATGCTCCGCAGCGGCGAGCTGGACGCCGGACTCGTCTACGGCGAGCATGCCGTCGAGCTGGAGCACGCTTCGGGCATTCGCATCGTGCGGCAGACCGCCAATCAGAATGAGTACCTGGCCTTCAACGTGCGCCGGCCTCCGCTAGACGATGTGCGCGTTCGCGACGCGATCTCCCAGAGTCTGGATCGCGGCTTCTTCGTGCGCGCCTTCGAGGATGGCAACGGCTCGGTGGATGCCTCGGATCAGCCTCCCTTTTCTGTCTGGTACGACCCGCACGTCCGGCCCGTACGCTACGATCCCGTCGCTGCCGCCCGCCTGCTGGATGCGGCCGGCTGGCGCTTGGGCCCGGATGGGTATCGCAGCCGGGAAGGCCGGCGGCTACAGATCACCCTGGCCACCATCGCCGGGCGTGACCCGGATACGAAGTTCGGACCGTACTTCCAGCACGTCATGCGGACGCTCGGTATTGCGGTCGAGGTCCGTCCGTATCCCTACAACCTCTTCTACGCGGAAAAATCTTCAGGCGGCATCCTCATGAACGGCCGCTACGACGCAGCACTGACGGGATGGGTGGGCGGCGTGGACCCCGACGACGCCTCGCTGTGGATGTGCGACCAGTGGCCGCCCAACGGATACAACGTCTCTTTTTTGTGTGACCCGCGCATTGATGCGCAGGAGAGGATCGCGCTCACAAGCTACGATCCGGATCGCCGGCGCCGTGCCTACTGGCGCATCCAGGAGCTGCTCGCGCAGGACGCCCCGGTAGCCTTCTTGTCGTGGGTGGACCTCACGTACGCCGTCTCCCGGCGCGTGAGGAATTTTGCGCCGGGGGAATTCATGTGGGATGCCTGGGACTGGTGCAAGGAGTAGACGCCGCGCGAGCCGAGGTCAGAGGAACGGTACGAGGAGCAGCGCGACGATGTTGAGCACCTTGATCATCGGGTTGATGGCAGGTCCGGCGGTGTCCTTGTAGGGATCCCCGACCGTGTCGCCCGTGACGGCAGCCTGGTGCGCCGGACTGCGCTTGCCGCCGTAGTGGCCGTCCTCGATGTACTTCTTCGCATTGTCCCAGGCGCCGCCGCCCGACGTCATCGAGATCGCGACGAAGACGCCGGTGACGATCGAGCCGACGAGCACGCCGCCCAGCATGAGAGCCGCGTTGGCGGGGCGCAAGATCCCCAAGCCCCCGAGTGCGACGATGACGAGGGGGGTCAAGACAGGAATGAGCGCCGGCACGATCATCTGGCGCAGGGCGGCCGCCGTGACGATGTCGACGCAGCGGCCATACTCCGGCCGCGCCGTGCCCGCCATGAGACCCGCGATCTCACGGAATTGCCGGCGGACCTCTTCGACGACCGCACCTCCGGCTCGACCGACGGCTTCCATGGAGAGGGCGGCGAACAGGTACGGTAGAGCCCCGCCGATGAGCAGGCCGGCCAGCACGTACGGCTGATCGAGAGAGAAGCGTAGCCCCGCCGTCGCGACGCTTGCCGCCTTCTCGGCCAGCTCCTGCTGGAAAGACGCAAACAGGACGATGGCCGCGAGAGCGGCGGAGCCGATGGCGTACCCCTTGGTGACCGCTTTCGTCGTGTTGCCGACCGCGTCCAAGGGATCGGTGATCGCCCGTACCTCGGGTCCGAGGTTTGCCATCTCGGCGATACCGCCGCCATTGTCGGTGATGGGGCCGTACGAATCCAGGGCGACGATGACCCCGGCCATCGAGAGCATGGCCATCACCGCGATTGCGACGCCGTACAGACCGGACAAGGCATGAGAGACGAGAATGCCCACCACGATGACGAGAACCGGCAGCGTCGTGGCTCGCATGGAGACGGCCAGACCGGCGATGATGTTGGTGGCATGGCCGGTCGTCGAGGCTTTGGCGATTGCCTGCACGGGCGGAAATTGCGTGCCCGTAAAGTACTCCGTGATGACGACCATGAGGGCGGTAATGATGAGCCCGATGACGGCGCACACCCACAACCGCCACGGCACGTACAGACCGGTGCTGCCCGCCGCGACGTCGGCGCCTCCCATGATTGCCGGCGTGACGAACCAGAAGGCGGCCGCCGAGAGCACAGCCGCCACGGCCAGTCCGGCGTACATCGCCGACATGATGCGCCCGCCGCGAACGCGCACGAAGAACGTGCCGACGACGGAGGTCAAGATGGAAACGGCCCCCAGCACGAGCGGAAAGGCGGCTGCCACGAGCGCATAGCGCGGGGTCGCGTGGAAGATGAGGGCACCCAAAAGCATCGCCGCGATCGTCGTCACGCAATAGGTTTCGAACAAATCGGCCGCCATGCCGGCGCAATCGCCGACGTTGTCGCCGACGTTATCTGCGATGACGGCCGGATTACGCGGATCGTCCTCCGGGATGCCGGCTTCGACTTTGCCGACCAGGTCGGCCCCGACATCCGCCCCTTTGGTGTAGATACCGCCACCCAAGCGCGCGAAGACGGAGATGAGAGAACAGCCGAACCCCAGCCCGACCATGGCCGCCAGCGCGGCGCGGAGATCATCCGGATAGAGCGCGCGCATGGCGGCGAAGTAGCCGGCCACGGCCGCCAGGCCCAAGCCGACGACCAAGAGCCCCGTGACCGAGCCGCCGCGAAAAGCGACGGCGAAAGCCGCAGGCAAGCCGGTGCGCGCGGCTTCTGCCGTGCGGACGTTGGCGCGAACGGCGACCGCCATACCGATGAAGCCGGTCGCACCCGACAGGACTGCACCGATGAGGAAGCCGATTGCGGCTTGCCACGACAGTTTGAGACCAATGAGCAGGACCAAGACGACGGCGACCACGGCAATGGTGGTGTACTGACGCCGCAGATACGCCATCGCACCCTCCTGGATGGCGGCTGCAATCTCGCGCATGCGCTCGTTGCCCTGCGGCTTGCGCAGAACCCAGGCAATCAGGTAGATGCCGTAGAGGATTGCCAGCCCGGCGCTCGCAAGGGCCGCCGCAACGGCAAAGGATACAGTCCGGTCGGATGAGAGTGGCATGGGTACATCGTCTCCACAGAACAGACTCCCCGCGGGCCGGTGCGAAGCACGCACTCGCCGGGGATGCTCAACGTGCAGACCCTTGTGCTTTTTGAGACCGCCTCGACGTTCCTCTTACAAGGGTCTGCGCAGCGTCTGACTAAAGTCGGCCGGTGGTGCTGACATTCGTCCTCCGACGCGCGGCGCGGCTGTGTGCGGTTCTACTGGCGATCAGCGCCGTGTCGTTCCTCCTCATCCATCTTATCCCGGGCAACCCGGCACAGATTCTCCTGGGGCAGCGAGCGACGCACGCCGACATCGTGCGTCTGACGCACGCTCTTGCGCTTGACCGGCCCTGGTACGTCCAGTACGTCACCTACCTGTGGCATGCTCTGCACGGCGACCTGGGTGACTCTTTGGCCGATCATGTGCCGGTTGCGGAAAAGTTGGCAGCGTACTTTCCGGCCACGGTCGAGCTGGCAGCGGGGGGCATGGTCTTTGCGGTGGGCATCGGTGTACCGCTGGGGGTCCTTGCCGCAGTCTATCACAGACGTCTGATAGACATTGTTGCCAACCTCCTCGTCTTGGCCGGCGTGTCCGTACCGGTCTTTTGGCTGGGCTGGATGCTCCTGTGGCTGTTTGCCTATGAACCAAGCCGCGCCGGCCTCAACCTCTTCCCGTTGGCCGGACGCCTCTCGCCGGCGTACGACATACCGGTTCGCACCCATCTCGTCATACTGGATGCCGTGCTGGCAGGCAACGGGCGGGCCCTCCTGGATGCCCTCTGGCACTTGGCCTTGCCGGCGGTGACACTGGGAACCATACCCCTGGCGGTTATTGCCAAGATGACGCGGGCAGGCGTCCTTGAGGTATTGGGGAGCGATTACGTGCGGACCGCGCGCGCCAAAGGACTCAGGCCGTGGCGCGTCGTCATCCGGCACGCCTTGCGCAACGCCCTCGTGCCAGTGCTGACCGTTGCGGGGCTCCAAACCGGATTTTTACTGGGCGGCGCGGTTTTGACGGAAAGCATCTTTGCCTGGCCGGGCGTCGGCCGGCTGGCCTTTGAAGCCGTGAGTAACCGCGACTATCCGTTGATCAACGGAACCATTCTCGTGTTTGCCGCGGCCTTTGCGGCGGTGAACTTTTGCGTTGATCTCGCCTACGCCTGGCTTGATCCCAAGGTGCGCTATGGGTAAATATGTAAGAGAGTGGGTACGAGGCGGAGTTGCCCGGCGCGGGAAGGATGCCGACGAGCCTGCGCAGGCGCTACGCCCGCGGTAGGTGAGACGCATGGCTGGCAGCGGCGACGGGCCTTCGGTTGCCGACCTCGAACGGCGCCTGTCGCTCTTAGTGGACCGTGATTTGAGCCGGCGTTTGGTCGCGATCTATCCTGGACTGTACCCCCGCTTTCATGGACGCTACCGGCAAGGTGCCGGCGTCCCGTTTGTCGTGTTTCCCGCGGCACCCAAGGAACGCGGGCGGGTCGTCCGGGCGCTCATCGTCGCCACCTTGGTCTTTGCGATTGGTGCCGCCTGCCTGTATGCATCAGCTCAAGAACGGCTTGAGCATCGGCCGACGCTGACCGTGTGGGCGCACGCACTTGCCGTCTGCGGGAAAGATGATGAACGCCCATTGCAAGGCGCCGGCCATTCCTGTTTGCTCAGCACCAGAGCCTCAGGTTCGGCTGAGCCATCCAACTGGTCTCGGGCCACGTCTGGAACTGGCTGGCCGAGCTGATTCCGCTGCGAAACGGGAGCGATCCACCGGAACTGACTACTCGCCATCCTGGTGCCGCTGGCCGGGCGAAACGACGCTCTCGGCAATCTGTTCCGGTGTGATCTGGATGGCGCTGTTCCGCTTGATCATCGCTGCGATCTCGGTATCGGTCTTGCCCTGTTTGCGCAAGGACTCAATTTCGTCGCTGATCATTCCCACGAACGCCTGGATCGGGAACAGCTCTGGACCGAGCCCAGCAGCTGAACGGAGCGCTTTTTGAGCTTTGAGGACTTCTTCGAGGGGATACACCTGCGGCTCACTCATGGGGTTCTATCCTTTCGCAGTACGAAAGTACCGCCGGTTCAACATTCCTATGCGCTACGTTCCAGCCCTGCAACGCGCTCCCGTCAGGTGGTTGCCTCAGATCGACCTCCGGCGCCGTTGTCGAAGGAACCAATCACTGCTTGCTGCAAGCCGGTGCGCTCTTCCCTGGGGACTGTTGACGCGGAACCCGCGGTGCGCGAAAGGTGTCGATGAGCTGTGTGCCGTCCATCACCGCCCGTTCGTCCAGCCATATGGTACCATGTGGCCACACGCCGGTACCCTAGGAGGCTCACCAACATGCCGGGCAAAACCGCACAGGGCCCCTACCAGACGTCGGCCGAATCCCAAGCACGTCGTGCCGGCAGCCTGTCGGGCCGGCGCGCGCGGGTCTGCGAACGATGCTTCGCGCGCAACGAAGCCGGCAACACGTACTGTAAGGTCTGCGGCGAAGAACTTCCCGAGACCCTCGTCGAGGCCGACGAGGACGCAACCCGTCACCTTGTCCCGGCCGTCGCCCGGGCGCAGCTGATCGTGGAGGCGGGTAGTGGTGGCGTCGCCGAGTTTTGGCTTGAGAAGGACGTGTCGCTTGTCGGGCGTTCCTCGCCTGCAGACGGTATTGTCCCGGACGTGGATTTAACGGACGTCGATCCTCGCCGCATCGTTTCCCGCCGGCATGCGTTCATCATCCGCAAGCGCGGCGGTTTTGCCGTCGAGGATCTCGAGAGCATTAACGGGACATTCCTGAACGGCGTGCAGCGGCTGCAGCCACACGCCCAGACCCTGCTGCGTGACGGAGACCAGATTACGTTCGGCGATGTGCGGTGTATCTTCTGGACACAGACCGAGGTTCCGGCTTGACCGGCCTGCAGGCATCTCCCGGGCCCGGACCCAGGGATCGCAAAAAAACGTAAAACCGGCTACATACAAAAAAAGGGAAGAAGCGTCAGAATGGGTAAAAGGCGGTCCCTGGCGTTACACAAGCGTCAGGAGGCTGGTGTCTTGTCGTTTACGATAAAGACATGCGGCTCGCAATCGCCCGCCGGAGGTCGGAAAGATGGCCGCCCGCCGCCGTACACAAGCCCGCAAGCGCCCCAAAGTGTGGATCACCTCGGGCGAAGTCGCCCGCGCTCTCAATATGACCGACGGGGCGATTCGGCGGTGGGCGCGCGAAGGTCTGTTGGAAGCCATCAAGACGCCGGGTGGCCAGTATCGCTTTCGCCGAACCGCGGTTGCCAATCTCATCAAGACACGGCGCATGCCGAGGGCAAGCTCAGCCGGCTCAGACCGGCCGGGTGCGGAAAACCGATGAGTTTCCACCGCCGTCCGCAGGAGACGTGCGTGATCAACGGCGTTCGTCTGAGCCGCGAAGAGGTTATCCACAAGTACCTGCACCTGGTCAAGTACGTCGCGGGCCGCATTTCGGTCAACCTGCCGCCGCACGTTGAGATTGAAGACTTGATCAATGAAGGGATTCTGGGCCTGATCGACGCCATCGGCAAATACGACGACTCGCGGGGCGTCAAGTTTGAAACCTACGCCATCACCCGTATTAACGGAGCAATCCTCGACGCTCTCCGGGCGTTGGACTGGGTGCCGCGGGCGGTGCGTCAGAAGGCGCGCGCGCTGGAACGCGTCTTCGCGGAGCTGGAGAACAAATTGGCCCGCGTGCCAACCGACCGCGAGGTTGCCAAGGCTCTGGGCGTGCCGTTGAAAGACTATCACACTCTCTTGCTCAAGATCCGCGGCACGTCCATCCTGTCGCTGGAAGAATTTCTGCCCAACGAGAAGGGCCACGATGTCGCCCTCCTCGACACCTTGCGTGATACGGGGCCGGAGGCGACGCACGTCTTGGAGTCCGCTGAGATCCGGGCGACGCTGGCGCACGCGGTGGAGAGCCTCCCGCCCCAGGAGCGAACCGTCATTCAGCTCTACTATTTTGAAAATTTCACGCTGAAGGATATCAAGAACGTCCTCGAGGTCTCCGAATCACGGGTATCGCAGATTCACGCTCAGGCGGTGATCCGGTTACGATCGAAACTGCGGGTGCTCCAGAGCGACATGGGCTACCGGGATGGAGACCCGACCCTCAAGCAAAAGTACGTGCGCAAGAAGCCTGCACCTCAGGTGACGAACGTGCCGACGCGGATGTCCGACCGGCGCGCCCCACGCGCCGCCTCGGGCTAGTCCCCGGGGCAGTGCGCGCAAACGGCGATGTGCCGGCCCGTGCAAAAATGAGCCTGTGGCTGCCGCACCCGCGGTTGCGCCGACGGGCGAACGCCCACCCTCTGAGCCGCGCACCCTCCGAGCGAGCGGACCGGAACGGACGATTCGCGAAGCCGCCCGCATGCGCTGGCTCGATGCTGTGCGGGAAGGCCTGGCCAAGACGCGCGAGAGTTTGGCCGGACACCTCAACGCCCTCGTTGGGCGCCAGCTGGTTGACGACGAGTTCTGGGAGCGCCTCGAAGAGACACTGATTGGCGCCGACTTCGGCGTTACCACCAGTGAGAAGATCGTGGCTGACCTCAAGATTGCGGCCGCCCAGCAAAACCTCAAGACGGCGGATGCCGTCATTCGCGTCTTCAAACGCGACGTTGCGGACTACCTGCGGCACCCGGCGATGGCGCCGGTCCCGCCCGCCGGACGGCCCCACGTGGTGCTCGTCGTCGGCGTCAATGGCTCGGGTAAAACGACCACGATCGGAAAGCTGGCCGCACAGCACAGCCGGGAGGGGCGAACGGTTCTGCTGGTTGCCGGAGACACCTTTCGGGCCGCGGCCGCCGAGCAGCTGGCGGTCTGGGCGGATCGGGCCGGGGCGGGTCTTGTCCGCGGCGCACCGGGTGCGGACCCCGCGGCCGTCGTGTTCGACGGTTTGGCGGCCGCCCAGGCGCGCGGTACCGATGTCGTCTTCATCGATACCGCGGGCCGCTTGCAGACCAAGCACAACCTCATGGAAGAGCTAAAGAAGATCCGCCGCGTCTGCGCCCGCGCGGTGCCCGGGGCGCCGCACGAGACCCTCCTCGTGCTGGATGCTACGACCGGCCAAAATGCCCTGTCCCAGGCTCGGCAGTTCACCGATGCGGTCGGCGTGACCGGTATCGTCCTCACGAAGCTGGACAGCACGGCCAAAGGCGGGATAATCGTGGCTGTGATGGACCAAGTTGACGTTCCGGTCAAGTACGTCGGCCTGGGCGAACACATCGATCGGTTGCGCCCCTTCGACCCGCGAGGGTATGTCGAGGCGCTCTTGTAATCCTCACAGCACCACGCCGCATCGGGGAGACAACGTTGCCGGATAAAGATAAGGAACGAGCGCTGGAAAGCGCGATGGCGCAAATCGAGCGCCAATTCGGGAAAGGCTCGATCATGAAATTGGGGGAGGCCGCCGCCAACATGCAGATCGAGGTCATTCCCACCGGATCCCTTGCGCTGGACCTGGCACTCGGGGTTGGCGGATTGCCGCGCGGCCGGGTCGTCGAAATCTACGGGCCGGAATCGTCGGGCAAGACGACGCTGACTCTGCACGTCATTGCCGAGGCGCAGCGCGCGGGGGGCGTCGCCGCCTTCATCGACGTCGAGCACGCCCTGGACCCGGCCTACGCCAGAAACCTGGGCGTTGATCTCGATAACTTGCTCATCTCGCAGCCGGACACAGGCGAGCAAGCCCTAGACATCGCGGAAATGCTCGTGCGCTCCAACGCCGTGGATGTCGTCGTCGTCGATTCGGTCGCCGCTTTGGTGCCCCGCGCGGAAATCGAGGGCGACATGGGTGACGCCCACGTCGGTCTGCAAGCCCGCCTCATGTCCCAGGCTCTGCGCAAGCTGACCGCCGCTATCAGCAAATCGCGGACCACGATGATCTTCATCAACCAAATTCGGGAAAAGGTCGGGGTCATGTTCGGCAATCCCGAGACGACGAGCGGCGGGCGGGCGCTCAAGTTCTACGCCTCCGTCCGCATCGACATCCGGAAGCTGGAGCACATTAAGAGCGGCAGCGATGCCATCGGCTCGCGTACCCGGGTCAAAGTCGTCAAGAACAAAGTCGCACCGCCCTTCCAAGTGGCTGAATTCGACATTATGTACGGCAAGGGCATTAGCCGCAGCGGCGACCTCATTGACCTGGGTCTTAAGCACGAGATCATCGGCAAGAGCGGTTCGTGGTACACCTATGGCGACCAGCGCATTGGCCAAGGCCGCGAAAACGCCAAACAGTACCTGGAAGAACACCCCGAGGTTGCGGATGAGATCGAGACGCGCCTGCGAGCGGCATTTGTTCGGCAGCCGGGTCTCGCTCCCGAGAACGGCTCGACGCGCTACGCAGTCGTCAGCGAGTAGGGATGGCGGTGGTGGCCCACACATCAGCCCACGCCGGCGGGGAGGATGCGGCGTACCAAGCGGCCGTGCGCCTCTTGGCAGCTCGCCGTCTCTCCAAGGCCGGCCTAGCCCGCAAGCTGCGCGAGCGCGGATTCGCACCCCACGCCGTGGCACAAGCCGTCGCCGTCTGCGAGCGGAAGGGCTTCGTTGACGATCGCGCCTACGCCCAGCTGCACGTCATGAGCACGTTGGAACGCAAGGCGGTTGGCCCGGCACGCTTGTTGCGTGAGCTCGTGACTCGCGGCATCGAGCCCGATCTGGCCCGGGCCGTGGTTGAGGAAAGCGCTGCCGCTAGTCCCGAGCACATCGAGCGTGCTCTGGGCCGGCTGGAAGCCCTACGGCCAGGGGAGCGACCCGACCGAGTGGCCCGCCGTCTGACACGTTTGGGTTTCACGCCGGCTCAGATCGCCCGGGCGCTACGGGGGCGTCAGGTGCCCTGCGTTGGTCTCGAGGATCTGGCGTGACGTGACCCAGACGCACCCACAGGCGCTCGCAGACGAGGTGTGGGAAGGCGACACGGCGTTTATCATGGGCGGGGTCGCTGATATCGGACTACGTGCGATCATGAGCACCGCCGCCTTCGATGCCCGTGACAGGGAGGCGCTCGAGCGCTGGCTGCAGGCATGCAAAGTTCCGGCGGATGTGCCGCGGGCCTCGGTCCGGCAGGTGCACGGCGCCACCATCGTGCCCGCGCGGGACGCGCTTGAGAGCCAGCCGGAGGCGGACGGTTTGTGGACGGACGACGTCAACGTGGCGCTCCTCGTTCGAGTCGCCGACTGTGCTCCGATCTGGCTGGCAGACGAAGGAAGTTCCCGCTGCGCTTTACTCCACGCCGGCTGGCGAGGCTTGGCGTCGGGTATCGTCACACGAGCCGTCGGCACGCTGGTCGAAGCGGGGACAAACATGCGCCGGCTCCGTATCGGCATCGGGCCGCATCTGCAACCGTGCTGTTGTGAAGTCGGGCCCGAGGTGGCCGCCGCTTTTTCGGTGTGGCCCGGGGCCCTGCGGTCTGCCCGGAGTCTGCGCACGCGCATCCGGCAGGATAGTGTCGCGCTCGACATGACGGCGGTTGCGGTGGCTCAGGCCCGCGCTGCCGGCGTTATCGAGACAAAAATCACCGCGGCGAGCTCATGCACGCGCTGCCGGGCGGATGCCTTCCATTCCTACCGCCGAAACGGCGCGGGCGGGCCCCTCATGGCGGCGGTCGCCGTTCGCCGGATGGAGCCGGCGTGAACGCGGGTCCTCCCGGGCGCGGTCAGATCCTCATTGTGGAGGATGACCCACATACTGCCGAACTCCTGACGACGGTCGCAGGTGAGGAAGGCTACACGCCGATCGTGGCCTTCGACGGACTTTCGGCGCTGCGTCGCGCCCGGGATTGCCGACCGGATCTGGTCATTGTGGACGTCGGCCTACCGGGCCTGGATGGTTTCGAGGTATGCCGCCGGTTGCGCAAGGAGAGCGCCGTTCCGGTCGTCATCGTTTCCGCGCGTCACGACGAGGTTGACAAAGTCGTCGGTTTGGAGATCGGTGCCGACGATTATCTGAGCAAGCCATTCTCACCGCGCGAGTTGCGGGCGCGCCTTCGTGCCGTCCTGCGGCGGGCCGGCGCCGAGCCAGCGGTTCCCGGCATGGTGAGGCAGCGGGGCAACCTGTGCGTGGATGCGGATAAGAGGGAAGTCAGCCTCGCAGGCCGCGCGGTTCGTTTAAAGCCCAAAGAGTTTGAGGTGCTCTGGCTTTTGGTCAAGAACGAGGGACGGGTTTTTACTCGCGATCAGCTGATTGCGGCGGTGTGGGGCTTCGATTTCGAGGGTGATCCACGAACGGTAGACGTCCACGTGCGGCGTATCCGGCGCGCCTTGGGCGAAAGCGGTGCCGCTCCGCGCTACCTGCACACGGTGCACGGCGTCGGCTACAAGTTCGCTGTGGTCACGTGAAGGAGCGCCGGGACCGCGCTTCACGCCTGCCAAACGTCGCCTCGCTGGCGCCCGTGCTGCGCCGACTGGGTCGTCGCGGCGTCTCCGCGCCCCTTCTGTACGTTGAGCCGATCGAGGATGACCGCGAGCCGCTCTCGACCGCGGCGCTGCGTATGCGCAGGCGGGCCTTGGCCGCCGCCATCAAAGGGAGTTTCGGCCGGTTCTTACGCCGCGGCGACAATGCCGTTGCAGGTCCCGGCGGTCGGTGGTATGCGGCCCTTTTGGCCGGGCGTGCAGCCTCCGTTCCTCATCCGGATTGGGACGCCGACCTGTGCGTCGTCGCCGAACGGCTGCGCCGCGCAGTTCAAGCTACCCTCCTGCGGGTACCCCATACCACACCGAGCCCGGTCCGCGTGCGATGCGGCTGGTCCGTCCTGCAGGCACGGCCGACGCGCGAACCTCTTGCCGCCCTGCGTCAGGCGTTACGGGGAGCCGCCCTCGTTGCCCGGGTCGAGGAGAGACGAGCCCTTGTCTTGTCCGCGGTAACGCACGAACTGCGGACGCCGCTGGCCGCGATGTGCGGCTTTGCCGAACGGTTGGCCTGCGCACCTGGAGGCCCTGCGGCGTCGCGCCGGGCGGCGGAGGTCATCGCACAGGAGGCTCGTCGTCTTGCGCGCCTCGCAGATAGTTTGATCGACCTTGGCGCGTGGCACAGCGGAGGCCTGACACTTCACCGCACCCGGGTGGAGCTCGGCGAGGTCGCGCGACTGGCCGTGGCATGTGTCGCCGACCGCGCACGGCAAAAGCTCGTCACCTGTGCGGTAAGCGGTGGGGGGCGCGCTGCGGCCGACCGCGACCGCTTGTTCCAAGCTCTGCTCAATGTTGTGGATAACGCGGTGCGCTACGCGCCGCCTGGATCTCGTGTGCGCGTTGCGGTCAGCGGCACATCCGGTGGCTACCGTTTGACGGTGACCGATCGGGGGCCGGGGCCGGCACCCGGCGTCGCCAACCGCCTTGGCCAGCCGTTCGTACGCGGGCCGCTGGGAAAGGTCGGCTTGGGCCTGGCCATCGCAAAAGTGCTCATTGAAGGTCACGGGGGGAAGCTGAGCTTGACACGCCGCCACGGTCACACCGTCGTCACGATGACGATACCGCAGCCCGCGGGCCGATATCCCAAGCAGGGCCGGCGCCGGCGCAGAGAGGACCGAACACCTGTGTGTGCGTAACGAGCCCGCGGCCGCCAGCTTCATACCGTGGGGACAACAAGGAGACAAGCGTGCGGGTGGACTCCGGATCGCGGCGGGAACGAGAGGGCAAACGGCGATCCGTGATCGGCGTGGCGGCCGGCCTTGCCTTGACCGCGCTGTCAGGACTTGTCGTGCCGGCCCGCGCGGCCGAGCTCGTCGCCCTCACCGCTGCTGCGGCCGCCTATAAGGGCCCCGTGGAGGCGGATCACCTGTACGCGTCGTGTCTGCTCTCGACCGTGCGCTACGACGTCAGCTTCACGCCCGACGACACGACGTACGTCATCACCGGGGACATCGGCGCAATGTGGCTGCGGGATGCCAGTGCGCAGATGCAACCCTACCTGTTCTTCGCTCAAGATCCGGCGGTCCGCTCCATGCTGCGCGGCGTCATCGCCCGCGAGGCGAAGGACATTCTCGTCGATCCGTACGCCAATGCCTTCAACCGCACGTACCAGGTCACCGAGGAAAAGTTCGAGCTGGATTCGCTGGCCTATCCGATTGTCTTGGCCTGGAACTACTGGAAGCAAACCGGCGACACCGCGGTCTTTACGCCCGCGGTCAAGAGCGCCTACGAACGGGCGCTGTTCGTCATGGAGATTGAACGCGATCACGCAGTGTCGTCGTACCGGCATGCGGGTCTCCCCAACGCGGGGGCGGGAGCGCCGGTCGGCTACACCGGGATGGTCTGGACGGGATTCCGACCCAGCGACGATCCGGCCACGTACGGGTACAACGTGCCGGACAACATGTTTGCCGCGGTTGCACTGGCGGAATTGGCGGAGCTGGAGACCGCAGTCTGGCACGATCCGGCAAAGGCTTCCGAGGCGGAGGCGCTGCGCCGGAGCATCGTCGCCGGCATCGAAGACTTCGGCATCGTGTACCAGCCGCGATACGGCTACATCTACGCGTACGAAGTGGACGGTCTGGGCCACGCCAATCTGATGGATGACGCCAACGTCCCAAGCCTTTTGTCGATTCCCTACCTCGGGTACCCGGCGGATCCCGCCGTGTATGCGAATACGCGGCGCTTCGTGCTCTCGCCCGACAATCCGTACTACTTCACAGGCCGCTACGCGAGCGGCGTCGGCAGCCCGCACACGCCCAAGGGCTACGTCTGGCCGCTGGCGCTGGTCATGCAGGGCTTGACGACGCAGGATCCCAAAAAGCTGGCCACGGTATTGGCGGAATTGCGCGCCTCCGACACCGGAGATCACCTGATGCACGAATCGTTCGATCCCAACGATCCCACCCGGTTCACGCGCGCCAACTTCGGCTGGGCCTGTTCGCTCTACGCTCAGCTGGTCTTGGACCGCCTGTTGGGATATTCGCTGCCGCTGCCTCCCGGTCACGAGGATGCCGACCACGCGACGGCGGCGACGCTTGTCTCGTCCGATCCGTAGGCGGCAGCATGCCGGTCACTCTTGTCATCGGAGCCCAATGGGGGGATGAGGGCAAAGGACGGATCGTGGATTACCTGGCCCGCCAGGCGCACCTTGTTGCGCGCTTCGGCGGCGGGCCCAACGCAGGGCACACCGTGCGGGTAGGAGACAAGACGTACAAGCTGCGCATGGTTCCAAGTGGTGTCGTCGCAGGCGTCGAGCACTGTGTTATCGGGCCGGGGACCGTGGTGTCACCCGCGCAGCTGGTTGCCGAGCTCGACATGCTGGCGTTCAACGGCATCGAAACGTCGCGGGTCTGGCTGTCGGACTTGGCCCACCTGATCCTTCCCTACCACGTCGAGCTCGATCGCGCGGCCGAGCGGGAGCGGGGCAAGCAAGCCCTGGGAACCACGGGGAATGGTATCGGGCCCGCGTACGTGGATCGGGTCGCCCGTGTCGGCCTGCGTGCGGGCGATCTCAGGGACATGCGGCGCACCCGCCGCACGCTCTACGAGCGTGCCCAAGCCCTACGCACACAGGGCGTCAAGGTCGATCTGGATGTTCTCGGCGCCGAACTGGAAGCGCATGCGCAACGGCTTGCGCCCCACATCCGCGACACCGTCGTGCTCGTACACGAGGTTCTGGAGCGAGGCGGGCGGGTCGTGGTTGAGGGAGCGCAGGGGACGCTTTTGGATGTCGGCCTCGGGACGTACCCCTACGTGACGTCCTCGACCACTGTGGCGGGCGGTGCTGGGGCGGGTGTGGGCTTCGGACCGCGCGAGGTGGATTGTGTCGTCGGCGTCGCCAAAGCGTATCTGACGCGCGTCGGGGGTGGACCGTTTCCCACCGAACTGGCTGGGCCGCAGGCGGATGAACTGCGAAGCCGAGGCGCAGAGTTTGGCGTTGTGACCGGGCGGCCACGGCGGTGCGGCTGGCTGGACGCGGTCGCCCTGCGCTACGCGGTCCGGATCAACGGGATCACGCATCTGGCGCTGACGAAGCTGGACGTTTTGGACTCCTTCTACGAGATACCGATCTGTACGGACTACGCCGGCAACGAGCACTGGGCATGGCCGTTTCGGGTGGAATGCGGCGCCACGCCCGTCTACGAAACTCACCCCGGATGGTTGCGGCCGACAGTCGGCGCCCACGCATGGGACGACCTGCCTTTCAATGCGCGGCAATACATTACGGCGATCGAAGCACGGGCCGGCGTGGCGGTGTCGTACATCTCGGTGGGCGCGGAGCGCTCGGCCTTGGTTGTGCGGCCGGGGGCGCCCTTGGCGGGGGCGGCAACGGCTGGCCCATGAGGAGCGGACTGGAGCGGGCGCTGGAGATTGCCGTGAAGCGTACGAGATGCCGGCTGGTGCGCTGTCATGCGCGCCTCAACGAGATCAGCGAAGTCCGATCCCAGATCGTCCTCGCAGCGGCCGCGGCACGCCGGGGGATTGCCAAACAAGCCGCGCTGACGGGGTTGACGTGCGCGTGTGTCACTGCGTTTTGCTGGCGGCAGGCTCTGGCGGCCCATGCCCTGCGCTTGCGGCGCAGGCAGGTCATTGACGAGGGCATGCGGGAGGCTTGCGAGCTGCGGCGCTGGTCCGCTTGCCGTCGCGGCCTGGAGCGCCGGCGGCATCGAGCCGGGCAGACGGCGAGGCAGACATGAGCGGTACCCCGGGCCAGATCTGCGCCGATCAAACTGGGTACATGCGGCGGTGTGATGCCGGCACCCCGAGCGGCTACATGCGGGGCGGCACGACCGGCGGCCGAACCTGGTTGAACCGGTTGTGGGTGCGCATAACGCAGTTTTGTCGTCGCGACGCTGGGCGCGCACGCCCCGCCATGCGCGTGGCCGCCATACAGCACCTTCACGGAGGGGCGATACTCTACGCGCTCGATGTCGATGGCCGCCGTCTGCTCTTCGCCGCAGCGGCGCACTGGGGATGTCTTCTGAGTTGCTACCCGGAACCCGCTGCGGGGAGGGAGTCCTTGGGGCAAACCCAAAACGTTGTTTCCGAATGAGGCGCTTTCCATGACCAGCATGATCGTCAGGCGATGGTACCCGCTTCTGTGGAGCGTGGTGTTTTTGGCCTCGGCCTACGCGACGTTCAAGCTCGTGCAGTCCCTGCTGGCGGCCGAACCCGCCAATCCGACCCGGGATCGCATTCGTGCGCTCATCGGCGAGGCGGATCAACTCCTCAAAACTCTTGATGAGCAGCGGCGCGGGTAGCGCGCCCGGCGGCGATCCTTCCGACAAGCACCCGCGCGTTCACATCCAGGACCTGCTCCAAAACGGCCAGGGCGTGGGCCGCCTGAACGGCCGCGTCGTCTTTGTGACGGGCGCGCTGCCCGGCGAAGAGGTTCGTGTCGCGCTGGATGAGGTCAAAGCGTCGTACAGCGTCGGCCACGCGGTCGAGATTCTCTCACCCGCACGCGAGCGCACGGTCTCCCCGTGCGAGGTGTTCCCGCGCTGCGGAGGATGCCAAACGCTGCACCTGGCGTATCCGGCGAGCCTGGCGTGGAAGCAGCGCATCGTGCGTGAGGCGCTGGCGCGCCTGGGAGGGCTGGATGGCGCCCACGTCTTGCCGACGCAGGCTTCGCCCCTGCTGGACGGGTTGCGGTACCGGAACAAGGTCAGTCTGGTCGTCGGCGCGGCCGACGGAGGCACGGCCGTCGGGTTGTATGCGGCGCGCACACATACGATCGTCCCTATCCGGACGTGCCCGGTTGTCATGCCGGCTGTTGACGAGGCGGTGCGCGCGCTGGCACGCCTGGCGCGCAGCAGACCCCAAGTTCTCCGCGGCCTGCGTCACGTCGTGATCCGTGCCGGCGCTCGCGACAGCTTGGTTGTGGCTCTGTGCGGTCGAGCGCGGGTTCGCACCGACGTCGTCGAACCGCTGCGGCGGGCGATGCCGCAGATGACGGGACTCGTCGCAACCTGGGATCCGCCCGGGGAGAACGTGATCTTTGGCCGGCGCGTGGAAACGATGTGGGGCTGCGGGGACGTGACCGAGGTCGTGGCGGGTGTTACGTTCCAATTCGGCATGACGTCGTTCTTTCAGATTAACACGCCCGTCTTGGAACACATCGCCGGGCTGCTTGTGGAGCGGTTGTCCGGCTGCGCCCGCATCCTTGACCTGTACTGCGGCGTGGGGACGTTTTCGGTACTCCTGGCGCTGCGGGGAGCGGCGGTTACCGGCATCGACAGTGCGCCTCGCTCCGTGGACGATGCGGCGCGCAACGCGGCGCGTCACGGTGTTACCCGCGCGGCTTTTCTATGCGCGGATGCGGCGACTGCCCTGGCCGGCCGGCACGGCCGCGAGCTTTTGGCAGGCGCGGATGCGGTGCTCATCGATCCGCCGCGTCGCGGATGCGACGCGCGGGTTCTTGAGGCAATCGCCCGTGCCGGTCTGGCACGCGTCGAATACCTGTCGTGCAATCCGGCCACACTGGCCCGGGATGCGCGGCGGTTGGTGGATGCCGGCTATCGCCTGGAGGACGTCCGGCCTTTTGACATGTTCCCCTTCACCGGGCACGTGGAGGTGCTGGCCGGGTTTGTCCGGGGCGGAGCCGCCCCCGCCGGCGTCTAAGGAGCGGGCGTGTCGAACAAGCCAATTGATATGGACATCGCGCACGTGGCCAAGCTGGCTCGGCTGGCGTTGACGGACGATGAGGCCGCGCAGTTTGCAGCCCAGTTTGCGCACCTTTTCACCTACATCCGGCAGTTGCAGGAGCTGGACGTTGATACCATTCCGGCTACGGCTCAGGTTATTCCGCTGAGGAACGTCATGCGGGACGATATCGTGACACCGTCGTTAGAACGCGACGCGGCGCTCGGCAACGCGCCGGACTGGGAGGGGCCGTACTTTAGGACGCCCCGCATTCTCGAGTGAGCGCCATGCGGTGCGGGCATGAGATCCGTGAGGCGGTCATCCGGCGGCAGGTCAGTGCCGAAGAAGTCACGCGTGCCGCGCTCGCGTCTATCGAGGCGCTGGAACCCACGCTGCACGCCTACCTGTGCCTGCTGGCGGAGCGTGCTCTGAAACACGCCAGGGTGCTTGACCAGCGCATCGCCGCCGGAGACGACCCGGGGCCGCTGGCCGGTGTGCCGGTGGCGGTCAAGGATATCTTCTGTGTGGCGGGCGAGGTGACGACCGCGGGCTCGAAGATTCTGGCAAACTTTCGGCCGCCGTACTCCGCAACGGCGGTCGAGCGCTTGGAGGCAGCCGGCGCAATCATCATCGGCAAGACGAACATGGATGAGTTTGCCATGGGCTCCTCGTGCGAGAATTCGGCGTTTGGTGAAACGCGCAACCCATGGGATCCGTCGCGCGTGCCGGGCGGCTCGTCGGGCGGCAGCGCGAGTACGGTTGGGGCGGGCAGCGTGCCGATTGCCTTGGGCACCGATACCGGAGGTTCGATTCGCGAACCCGCGTCGTTCTGCAACATCGTGGGCCTCAAGCCGACCTACGGCCGCGTCTCGCGCTACGGCATGATCGCGTTTGCGTCGTCGCTCGACCAGGCCGGACCGATGACGGGTTGCGTTCGCGATGCGGCGATCACACTGGGTGCAATCGCCGGGCACGATCCGCGAGATGCGACGAGCGTTGACGAACCGGTGCCGGATTTCTGCGCTGGGCTGCGGACAGACTTGAACGGCATCCGCATTGGGATCGTCCCCGAGTTTGAGGAGCACATCGCACAGAGCGATCCGGACATGGCCGCGCTCTACCGTCGCGCCTACGAGGACCTGCGCGCTCTCGGAGCGCAGCTGGTGGAGGTCCATCTGCCGCACGTCCGCTACGGTTTGGCCACCTACTACCTCATCGCACCCGCCGAGTGCTCGTCCAACCTGGCGCGCTACGACGGCGTCCGGTACGGCCTGCGGGTGGAGACGGACAAAGACGTCTACACCATGTTCGAGCAGACGCGGGCCGCTGGGTTCGGCCCGGAGGTGAAGCGGCGCATCATCTTAGGGACGTATGCTCTCTCCGCCGGATACTACGACGCGTACTACCTGCGCGCGCAGAAGGTACGCACCTTGATCAAACGTGATTTCGACGATGCCTTTACGCAGTGCGACGTCATCGCCAGCCCGGCGGTTTCGTGTCCGGCGTTTGCGCTGGGGGCCAAGACCGCGGACCCAGTGGCGATGTACCTAATGGACTACTTCACGATTCCGATGAGCCTGGCCGGGGTTCCGGCACTCTCCGTGCCCGCAGGTTATGTCCGGGATTTGCCGGTCGGGCTGCAGTTGACCGGCCCTGCGTTTGCCGAAGCCGGGGTGCTGGGTGTGGCGTATGCCTATGAGCAGGCGACCGGTCATGCGCAATCCCGTCGTCCCGCCGTCATGGCGGCGGCACACCGATGACCCGGGTCCTGGGCGCGGCGCAGGCGGTGGCGTACGAGCCCGTCATCGGCCTCGAGGTCCACGTCGAGCTGGCGACCGAGAGCAAGATGTTCTGCGGCTGCCGCAACCGCTTCGGTGCTGAGCCGAATACGCTCGTCTGCCCGGTCTGCTTGGGTTTGCCGGGCAGTCTGCCGGTCGTCAACCGGCGCGCGGTGGAGTTGGTTTGCAAGACCGGCTTGGCACTGGGCTGCAGCATCGCGCACGTCTCGAAGTTCGACCGGAAGAATTACTTCTATCCGGACATGCCGAAGAATTATCAGATTTCGCAGTACGACATGCCTCTGGCGACAGGCGGCGCGGTGACGCTGCCATCGGGAAAACGCATCCGGCTGACGCGCATCCACCTGGAGGAAGACACCGGCAAGAACATCCACGGCGGGGGAGCGATGGCTGCAGCCTCGGCGACCCTCGTGGACTACAACCGGGCCGGGGTACCGTTGATGGAAATTGTCAGCCAACCCGACCTGACCTCGCCCGACGAGGCTGGCGAGTACCTGGCGGCTCTCAAGGCCGTGCTGTCGTACCTGGGCGTCTCCGACGTCAAAATGCACGAAGGCTCGCTGCGCTGCGACGCCAACGTCTCGCTGCGGCCGGTGGGCACGCAAGACGTGGGCACGAAGATCGAAATCAAGAACATGAACTCGTTCCGCTCGGTCGTGCGCGCCCTGCAGTACGAAATTCAACGACAGACGGACGTGCTGCGTGCGGGTGAACGTGTTGTCCAAGAGACGCGGACGTGGGATGAGGAGCGTGGCCTGACGTATGCGACGCGGTCCAAGGAGCAGGCGCACGACTACCGGTACTTTCCGGATCCCGACCTCGTGCCGCTTCACCTCGACGACGAGATCGTCGCCGCATGGCGTGCCGAGTTGCCGGAGTTACCCCTGGCCAAGCGTGACCGTTTCCTTGCGGCGTATGGCCTGTCGCGCTACGAGGCGGACCTCCTGACCGGGGAGCGGACGACCGCAGAATTCTTTGAAGCTGTCGTCGCCCACTGCGGCGAGCCGAAAGCGGCGGCCAACTGGCTCTTGGGCGACGTGCGGCGCGCACTCGACAAGCACGGCCTGACCCTGGACGCGACCCGCATGCGGCCCGAGCACCTGGCGACACTCATCTGCCAGGTTCGAGACGGTGTCGTCTCAGGCAGGGCGGCCAAGGAAGTCTGCGAGATCCTCGTCCGCGACGGCCGCCACCCAGCCGAGGTCGTCGCCGAACGCAACCTGGCCCAGGTCTCGGACAGGGTAGCCATCGAGGCCTTGGTGGGTGAGGTCATTGCCGCCAACCCGGAGTCGGTTGCCGCCTACCGGACCGGCAAAGCGAAAGCCTTCGAATTCCTCGTCGGTCAGGCGATGAAGGCGAGTCGCGGGCGCGCGAACGTCGAACTGGTGCGAACGGCGCTGCGGGCGCGATTGGGGTGAACGACCCAGACGAGAACGGGCGCTTTGGGTGGTCCAAGATTGAGTTTGGTGCCGTCCGCGAGGAGATTGCCCATCTGGCCGCAAGCGAACCGGGGCGCAGGGCGGTGCAGGCTTTGGAGCCGCGACTGGGCGACCGTGATGGTGCCCGGCGCGAGCACGCTCTGGTCGAAGATGCTTGCGCCGCCCTGCTTGCCGGCGAGCACATCGCTCTCGAGGGTATGGCGGATATCCGCCCGCTGGCGGAGCGTGCGGCACGCGGCGCCAGTCTGAGCGGCGCCGAACTGAGACTCATCGCGACGAGTGAGACGATCGTGGCACGCGCCGTACGCTCCCTGCGCGCCGCACGCCCCGACGGACCTCTGGCCCGGCTGCTCGCCCGTCACGTCGAAGATAGCGACCTCATCGCAGGTCTGGAAGCCGCTCTCGACGAGGCAGGCAACGTGACCGACGCTGCGTCGGAGAGGCTGGCGTCCGTACGCCGACGCATCCGCGCGCTGCGACGTCGCGTCCAGGAAGTGTGCCGCCGGGTCATGCACGCCGCGCACGGCGATGGGCTGTTGACCGAACCGGTCGTCACGGTTCGCGGCGGGCGCTACGTGCTGCCCGTCTGTGCCGATGCAGCGGCACACTTCCCGGGTGTGGTCCTCGATCAGTCGGTCTCCGGCGCCACGGTCTTCATGGAACCCCTGAGTGTGGTTGAGGGAACCAACGAGCTCCGTCGCTTGCACGCCGAGGAGCAACGCGAGGTCGAGTGCATTCTTGCCGAGCTCTCCGGCCGCATCGGCGGGGCTGCGGACCGCCTGTCTGCCAACGCCGCCCTGGGCGCAGAGGTGGATGCCATCGCCGCCCGCGCCCGGTATGCTCTCAAACACCGCGCGGCGCCTGCGGTGATCGCCGACGAACCGATGCTGCGCTTGGTGCAGGCGCGGCATCCGCTCTTAGGCGAGAAGGCGGTTCCGCTGGACGTGGAGCTGGGAGTCACGTGGGACGGGATCGTCCTTTCGGGTCCCAACATGGGCGGGAAAACCGTCGTGCTGAAGACCGTCGGCTTGGCGGTACTAGTGGCGTATGCGGGGCTGCCGCTGTGCGCCGCACCGGGTACCGTCATCGGCGACATTCGTCACCTGCACTGCGCCATCGGCGACCAGCAGTCGCTGCAGGACGGTCTTTCTTCGTACGCCGCCGAGGTTCGCGCCCTCACGGAGATGCTCGAAAATGCCGGACCGCACAGCCTGGCGTTGGTTGATGAGATCGGTGCAGCGACCGAACCGGCTGCGGGTGCCGCCCTGGCTCAGGCATGGATCGAGGCCATGCTCGCCGCGGGTTCCAAAGTCATTGTGACCACGCACCTGACACCCCTCAAGACGTTTGCGGCGTCGGCCGCGCGCGTGACGAATGCGTCGCTTTTGTTCGACCCTCAAACCTTGGCGCCGACATTCGAACTCCAGATCGGCGTTCCCGGACAATCCCTGGCGTTCGAGATGGCGCGCCGGCTGGATCTCGATCCGCGCATCCTCCAGCGCGCGCACCATCTTGTGGCGCCAGAGCTGCATGATCTCGAGCGTGCGCTGGCCGAGGTTGCGGCGCAGCGTCAAACCCTCTCACGGCTGCGCGCCGAGAGCGAGGCGGCGTTGGCCGCGCTGCAGCGGCGTGAGGAGGAGCTATCACGTCGCGACGCGGCGTGGGAAGAGGAGAAGAAGTCTTTCGAGGAGAGAGCACGCATGCTGGTGCGCAAGGCGGCGGAGGACGCCAAAGCCGCTGTCTGGTCGGAAGAGCGCGAACGTCTGGCGGCCGGCCGGCGCCGGGCGACCGTGCTGTCCCAGGCCAGCCGTCAGCGCTTGGAGAGCATCCTTCGGGACATGCGCCGTTCGCTTGGCCTGGAGCCGGACCCGCAATCGCCTCCGAGCGACGCCATCCCCATGCCCGGCGACCGGGTGTACGTAACGTCGCTCGGAGCGCCGGGGACGGTCGAAGCCGTCTACGATCGCGATGTTCTCGTCCTCGTGGGTGCGATGCGAGCCCTTGTCGCCCGCAACGACCGGCGCCCGGCCGCGGGCGCCGCAGCCAGGGCGCCGGCAGCGTCCGCGGCCGCCGGCCCGGTCGCGGCCGACGCAACAGAAACTGTTGCCGGTAGTATCGACATCCGGGGGCTGAGCGTGGACGAGGCGTGGCCGCTCGTCGATAAGGCGCTGGACGATGCAATGCTCGCGCGCCGACCCGAACTGCGCGTCATTCACGGCAAGGGGACAGGGCGCTTGGGGCGCGGCATCCGCGACCTGTTGAAGGGCCACCCGCACGTGCGGGGCGTTGCCGAGGCTCCGGTCCGGGAGGGCGGCAGCGGCGTGACGATTGTGCGACTGGAGTAGAGAATGGTGATGGATCCTGAACGACAGCTCGCCATCCTCACCGACCGCTGCGTGGACGTCGTCGCGGTGCCCGAATTGCGCGAGCGGCTACGCGCCGGCCGCCCGCTGCGGGTGAAGTTGGGAATCGATCCGTCGGGCCCGCTCCTCCACCTGGGGCATGCGGTCGTCCTGCGCAAGTTACGCGAGTTTCAAGACCTCGGACATCAGGCGGTATTGATCGTAGGGGACTTCACCGCACAGATCGGCGATCCGACCGGGCGCTCGAGCGCACGGCCGCCGCGCAACCCGGAACAGATACGGTCCGACATGCAATCCTACGCCGAGCAGGCGGCGGTGATTCTGGACCTGGAGCGCACGGTTATCCGCTACAACAGCGGGTGGCTTGCCGGCCTGACATTCGCCGACCTTATCCGCTTGGCGGGCTCCGTCACCGTGGCGCGCATGCTTGAGCGGGATGACTTCCAGAAGCGGTATCGGTCAGGCTCGCCGATCGGACTGCACGAGTTCCTGTACCCGCTCGGCCAGGCCTACGACTCGGTTGTCGTTGAGGCCGACGTCGAATTGGGCGGCAGCGAACAGCTCTTCAACCTGCTGATGGGACGCCGGTTGCAGGAGGCGGCCGGGCAGCCGCCCCAGATCTGCATGACGCTGCCCGTTCTGGAGGGCACAGACGGCGTCCAGCGTATGGGCAAGAGCCTCGACAACTACATCGCGCTGCGCGACCCGCCGTCCGAGATGTTCGGCAAAATCATGTCCCTTCCGGACGCGCTGATCATCCGCTACTTCAGGCTGGCGACGGGCTTGTCCGCCGAGGAGTGCCAGGCACTGGAGCACGAGCTTGCGGCCGGAAGAGCGCACCCGCGTGACCTGAAGCTGCGCTTGGCCGAAACCATCGTGACTCTCTACCACGGGGCTGCGGCCGCGTCAACTGCACGGGACTGGTTCGAACGGACAGTTGTCCGTAAGGAGCTGCCGGATGAGGCGCCCGCATTTGTCGTCACCGGCGACGGCGTAAGCTTGGGCGAGTTGCTGGTGCGTCTGGGATGGGCAGCTTCGCGGCGGGAAGCACAACGCTTGGTTGCCCAGGGAGCGATCAAGATCGACGGCATCCGCGCGACCGATGCGCGGCACGTCGAATCATCCTGGGACGGCAAGATCGTGCAGAAGGGAAACCGCCAATTCGCTCGGCTTAGCCAGAGGTGAGCGTATCCCGTGTCCCGTCAGCACTGTCTGCCGCGACGTGCAACGCGCGAATCTCGGCCGGCGTGAAGGTGTAACGCCGGCGGCAGACGTTGCAGACAACTTCGGTCGGCTGGGAGCGCTCTCCCAGTTCCCGCAGGTCGTCGTGGCCCAGGCCGATGAGCATCCGCGTCACGCGGTCGCGCGAGCAGGTGCAGGCAAAGCGCAGGTGCGCGCGGTGCGTGATGCGCGGCGCCAAGCCTGCGCCGACTGCCAGCGCGATCTGCTCGGGGCGCAGACCTTGGCGGATGAGGCTGCTGGGGTGGGGCATGTGCCGCACCGTGCGTTCGAGCACGTGCATGTCCTCCTCACGCGCACCCGGGAGAAGCTGGGCGATGAAGCCGCCCGCTGCGAGGATACCGCTCGGGTTCGCCAACACGCCCACGGCGACGACGGACGGTATCTGGTCGGATTGGGCGCAGAAGTACGCGAGATCTTCGCCGATTTCACCGCTGACGAGAGGCGTTGCGCTCGTGTAGGGCAGTCCGATCGCGAAGGTGCGCGTGACGTGCAGGAAACCCCGGCCCACGATGCCGCCGACGTCGAATTTCCCGCAGGTGGTGAGGGGGCGTTCGGCACGCGGCGCCAGCGGATATCCGCGAATCGCCCCGCCCGCCGCGGCGTCCGCAACGAGACCGCGCACAGGACCGTCGCAGGAAATCTGCAGGGTGACCCGTTCCGGACCCCGCAGCGAGGCGCCCATCAGCGCCGCGCCCGTCAAGAGGCGTCCGAAAGCCGCGGCGACGGTGGGCGAGCAATCATGGAGTTGGCTGGCGGTCGCGACGAGATGCGTCGTTCGCGCGGCGACGATGCGCACGGTATCGTGTGCGGCCAACACGCCGGCCAGGCCGTCTGCGTTCGGATCGGAGTGCGTTTGGCCGGCCGGTTCGGCGGCGTCATGGGAAAGCATCACACGCACCGTGTTTGGCTGGCTGCGTCCCCGTCCCTGGGAACCGCGGGCGCGGGTCTGGCGCCACAGGAAGCTCGCGCCGGTGGCAGAACAGCCGGGCGGTGAGAGCGAGGCGTCGGCCGGAAATCGCAGTGCTGCACGGCCCCAACCTGAACCTGTTGGGCCGGCGGGAGCCCGGCGTCTACGGGCGCCTGACGCTGGCCCAGATCGATGCCGATCTGAAACGAACGGCGCACGAGCTCGGTTGCTCGCTCGTCATTGGACAGTATTCCAGCGAAGGCCAGCTGATTGACGCGGTGCATGAAGCCGGTGCGGCGGGCAGGGCAATCGTCATCAACGCGGGTGCGTACTCGCACACCTCCTACGCGCTGCGCGACGCTCTCGCCGCAGTGGACGTCCCCAAGGTGGAAGTGCACCTCACGAACGTGCATGCGCGCGAGCCGTTCCGCCGCCGCTTGGTGCTCGCTCCTGCGGTGCACGGCGGCGTGTTTGGCTTCGGACTGTTGTCGTATCGGCTGGCGCTGCGCGCTGCAGCCGCAATGCTCGATGAAATAAGGGATTGAACGCACGGCGCCGGAAGGAATCCCCGGCAAGTGGGCTAACAGGGTGAGCCGGAGCAGGCACTCGTCGCGCGAACGCTCCTCTTCAAGCGCGAAGAGTCGCGCGTTCTACGTTGCACGTATGCTAGAGAGGTGACCGATGACCAAGGCTGAATTAATCGAGGAAATCGCGGGGAAAACGGAGCTGTCGCGACGCGACGTTACCCAGATCGTTGACCACCTCCTCGAGGCTATTAAGGCCGCCCTCGCCAAGGGCGACAAGGTCCAGTTGATACCGTTTGGCAGCTTCGAGGTGCGAAAGCGCAAGGCACGCGAAGGGCGAAATCCCAAAACGGGCGAGAAGTTGATGATCGCGGCACGCAACGTTCCGGCTTTCCACCCGGGCAAGGACCTGCGGGATGCGGTCCAAAGGGGCGGCAAGAAGAAGTAGCGTCCGCCTGTTCGACATCCGCCCGGCGATCGTCGGTCCGGCCCCGGCGCGTGTGATTGTCGGTGTTCAGCGTACGGCCGGTGACGCGCCACGACCTACCGGCGGCGGTGGCAATCTTCCTGGAAGCCTTTGCGGACAACGTCCGGGCCCTGTATGCGGGTCCACCCCGGCCGAATGCGACGCTCGACGTCTGGCAGTGCGTTCACGACGCTGAACCCGAGGGCTTCCTTGGTGCATACGCCGCGGGTCGCCTGATTGGCTACGCAATCGTCACGCGTTCCGTGTCATCCATCCGGCGCTACGCCCTGCGACGCGGCTGCGTGCTGCGCTGGGCATGGCGAGCCATCCGCGGATCCTACGGATTGCGCTGGGCGGCGCTGGCGCGTACGGCGTGGAACAAGTTCCTCTTCGTGCGCTTCGGAAGGCGTTTCCGCAGCCGGGGTGACGCGCAGATTCTGAACGTCGCCGTGACACGGATGTGGCGCGGCAGAGGCGTCGCCAAGGCCCTGCTGCGCGAGGGCCTCGCGTATCTGGCAACCGTCGGCGCCGGCGAGGTGCGGCTCGAAGTGAGACCCGACAACGAGGCTGCGCTGGCCGTGTACCGGGCCTGCGGTTTCACAGAGCGCGGCCGCCTGGTGGATGCGGGGGGCGAGTGGGTCGTCATGACTGCGCGCGTATGAGAAGCGACGCCTGGCGGGAACCGGGCAACGGTCCGTTCGGTTTCGCCCGACGAGAGTGGCGTATGCTGCGCAACCTGCGCACGCCGCGCAACATTCAGCGCTTGCTCAACAGCCTGTCGTATCACGAAGCGGACACGGCGTGGTCTCCGCGCCGCGTCCTTCACGAAGGCTGCGCACATTGTCTGGAGGGCGCCCTGCTCGCAGCCGCGGCGCTGCGCGCCGTGGGCAGACCGCCGCTCGTCGTGGACATGGAGGCGGTCCGTGACGTCGATCACGTCATCGCAGTCTACCGGCAGGGCGAGCGGTGGGGAGCGCTTGCAAAGTCACATTTCACGGGATTGCGTGACCGGGTGCCGGTCTACCGGACCTTGCGGGAGCTCGTCCTCTCGTACTTCGACGACTACTTCAACTTGCTGGGGGAGCGCACGCTGCGCTCGTATTCCCGTCCGGTCGATCTGCGCCGGTTCGATGACCGGGGCTGGATGGCCTCGCCGAAGCCGGTGTGGTACGTTGCGGAGCATCTATGCCGCATACCGCACGTGCGATTGATTCGCCCGGCGGATACGAAGCGGCTGTACCGGGTCGATCGCTTGGGCGTCGATGCCGGCTTGTTGGGTTACCGCCGGCCGCGGACGAGAGCCTAGACCAGCCCCGGACGGTCGAGACAGCGGATCAGACCTTCGCTGTCTGGTGATCCGCCCGCGACCTGAGGCCTGGGGGGCTGAACAGGCTGCCGGGCAGACGACGTTTGGTAGTCTGCGGGCGTGCAGCCGGTACGAAAAACGACGCTCTCTATGTCTGCCCGCGGACGCGCGAACCGGCGAACGGTGCTCTGAAAAACGGACCCAACACACACACGTGAAGTGCTCCGTCTGCAAAGACGACGGCTCCCGCAACAATCAGCACGATGTGAGCCGTCCCACCGGCGGCCCACAAGCCTACGCCTGCGAGGACCAGCCCTGCGATGATGTGCAGCCAGCACCCGGCCGGGTCGGCCATGAAGACAACGAAGGGTGAAAAAGCGGTGCGGTGGTCATAGGGTACAACCTCTCTTTGCCATTTCCAGGTTTTACGACCTACGACTCACGTCCGGTGCGCAGCGACGCAGTGCGAGCCCGGTACGGTAGAACGGGCCAACGCGTCGGCCGGACGACAAGGCGGCCGGGTTAGGAGAATGGGGTCGGCGACTCGACCGGCGCAGTGCTCGGTTCGACGGGCGGCGGTACCCGGGAGTGCTGTGCGCCTTGGAACGGCACCGCTTTGCCTCCCAGGGTAATCGTTCCGACCATGTCCGCGATGCCATCCAAGGTGGCGTCAATCGAGCCAATGACGGTGGGTGTCGCCCCGGGGCGCGTTATTTGCAAATCCAGGTGCGTATCTTTGCGGGTGCCGCTAAGCTGGTAGACCGTTCGATTGTCGTACAGCCACACACCGCTCACCTTGTCGCCCTCGTCCTTAAGTTTCATTGTCGAGTATGTGTATTCATCACCCTGCATGATGACTTCCCAGACGCCATTGGTCACCTGATCGGGCGGCATGTAGGGCGTAGGCGGTGTGGTCGGCGACGGCGAGGGCGACGGAGCCGGCTTGGCATGCGCGCTGCGTTGACTCCCGGGGCCGAGAAGAACCGCTATCGCCGCGACGACGGCAAGAGGGATGCTCCATCGGGGTATCGTCTTTGTCACGTTCATTCGTCCATTTCAGGAACGCAGCACGGTCACCGGATGTCGCGGGCGAAAAAGCATTTGTGCGCGCCGGCCGCTAAGTGTACGGCGCTCAGGCCCGGCAGCCCTTGCGGTACGCAGACGGCGCCTGCGACGGGAAACGAGGGACGAATGAACACAACGAGTGCGATGTCACCAGATTGAAGGACGAGGCTGTAGCGACGTGGGGCAAAGGGATCAGAGAAAAGGACAGCCTGCCGATGGGGATGAGTGCCGCATCTACACGGATGGCGGGGCACGGGGTAATCCCGGGCCGGCGGCGGCCGGCGGAATCATCCTCGGCGCCGACGGTCGCGTGAAAGCCGAGCTCAGCGTCTTTTTGGGGCACGCGACGAACAACGTTGCAGAGTACCGGGCGCTTCTCTTGGCATTGGCCAAGGCGCGGGAGATGGGGTGCCGGCGCATCCTCGTGTGCATGGATTCCGAACTTGTCGTGAGGCAGATCAACGGGCTGTACAGAGTGAAAGATCCCAAGATGCGCGAATGGTACGATCGGGTGCGGACCGCACTGGGCGGCTTTGCCGCCTGGCGCGTGGAGCACATCCCGCGTGCCGAGAATGCGCGCGCGGATGAACTCGTCAACCGGGCGCTGGACAAACATGCGGAGGAAGCAGCCGGGCAGTGAGGGAGATCAAGGGTGCAAACGGCTTCGTGGTCGCACGCGTGGATGCCGAAGGCCAGGTCACGATGGGCCGGGATGCCGGTCCGATCAGCGGACGTGTGGGATCCAAGGGTGAGATCTACGACGATGATGCGGGCGTCCACCAAGTCGGATACGTGGATGGATCGGGTGCCGTCTTCGATATGAGGCACGAAACCCGCGGCAGCGTCGACAGCTGGGGACACGTCTTCAACGCACGGGGAGAACTGGTCGGATCCGTCACGCACCCCGCGGATGCCGGCGTCCTGCTGTTGCTGGTGGATGAAGCAGCCTATGCGCTGCCGGTGCCGGGAGCGGCAGACACGGGCAGTTCGCTCATGGACGAGGCGCTGGAACTGGCGGCCGACGTGCAGCGTCCGGGGATTCGAAAAGACTATAAACCGCTCACCGACCGTGACGTATTTTTGGAGCACCTGCCGCCGCAGTAAAGCCGAGTATCCGAGGACGGGAAGGCGAGCGGACAGAAGGCCAGCACGATGCAGGTGCGGCAAGGGAGATACACGGCCGTGTACGTGTCGGCGGACATGGAAGGCTGCGCGGATGTGGTGCATTGGGACGAGGTGAAGCCCGCGCCGCACGACGCGTACCGCCGGACGCGCAGCGTGCTCATCGCCGAGGTCAACGCCGTCCTGGCGGGTGCCTTTGAGAGCGGGGCCGTCAGCGCGGTGGTCAACGATGCGCATGCCGCGATGCGCAACGTCTCGGGGCAGGGCATCGATCCCCGGGCCAGGGTCGTCACCGGTGCCTCCAAGCCTCTGTACATGCTGGAAGGAGTCACGGATCTTGCTCCTCCCGCCGTGGCATTCTTCCTAGGCTACCACGGAGCGGTGCATGCCCAAGAAGCGGTCCTGGCCCATACGTACAGTCCGCGGCTCATCTTCGCGTGCCGGCTGAACGGCATACCGGCGGGCGAGGTGACGCTGAACGCAGCCTTGGCCGGGCACTTCGGCATCCCAGTGACTCTCGTCTCGGGGGATCAGACGACCCTTGAGGAGGCGGCGAGGGTCGTGCCGTGGGCGGTTCGGGTCCAGACCAAGCGCAGCCTGGGTTACTATGCCGCCGTCTGTCTGTCCGGTCAGGAGGTGTGCGAGCGGTTACGTGCGGCTGCCGGGCAGGCCGTTGCGGCCGGCGCCCAATCCCGCCCGTACCGGGTGGCGACGCCCGTGGAGATCGCAATCGACACCCTGACGACCGCCCAGGCCGACGTCGCAGAGTTGCTGCCCGGCATCCGGCGCACAGGCGGGCGCAGCATCGTCTTGTCGGCGCCGGATATGCCGGCTGCCTACCGGCTGCTGCGCGCGCTGCTGGCCTGCAACGCCGCGATCTCATCGTGACGGAAGCCGCCCGCTCGTGGCTCGTCATCGGCGTGTGCGCCGTGCTCGGCACGCTGGCGTACGTCTTCTTTATCAAACCCTTCGTCGCCCAGCAGCCGGCGTTGGATCGCGTCTTGCACGCCAACAGCCAGTGGTCGGTAAGCCTCCAGGTGTACCATGCGCGAGGTCCGATTTCCGCAGAAACCTACCGCATGACCAACGACAACGGCGCGGTCCGGATGTTCTACTCGGCGACCAACCGCGACGGCTCCGTTACCAAGCAGTTCGATGTGCCTCTGGCCGGGCCGCAGGCAACCTTTCTCTTTGAAGAGTTGGGTGTGGACGGTATCTGGGAGCTGGACGGAACCCCGGCCCGGCCGCACGCTTCGGATGTCTACATCGTCGCGGTTCACCAAGTGTTAGGCGACGAGGGCGGCAGCCGGTCCTTTGCCTTCTCGGATCCGCGCTATTGGGCGACCACCCGAGCGCGGGAATTCACATTGCACCTGGGAGCGACGCTCCCGCGGCGCGCAGACGTCTCAACCTTGGCCTCCGGCGGCCGGCCGTTGCGCGACCCGCGCTACCTGCGGATCGTCACGGCCATACAGGACTTCGGACCTCCCAGCGTCCTGGAGGCTGAAGCTCTCATCCGCTCCGAGCTGGCCGCCATGCCGACCCAAGCGCAAGCCGAGAAGATGTTGCATCGCCGGGGACCCACATTGTGAGCGGCGGTGGAACGGGACTCGCTGGCCGGTGAAGCGATGGCGGCTCGCCGGGCTGGGTGTGCTCGGCGTGGCGGCGATTGTCGCCTTTGGGTGGTACTTTTTTGAAAGCCCGGGCAATCAAATCTTCGGACCGACGATTACCCGGGTTCCCGTCCGCCAGAAGGTCGTGGCGTTGACTTTTGATGACGGTCCCAATCCTCCGTACACAACCCAGATTGTCCGCTACCTTCACAGCCGTCACGTCGTGGCAACCTTCTTCGTTGTCGGCCGCGCGGTCGTGCGCTATCCCCAGGTAGTGCGGGAAGAAGTTGCTGACGGTGACGCTCTGGGTAACCACACCTGGGACCACGCGCACCTGATTTTGGAGAGTCGCGCGCACATCGCGCGCGAGCTTGAACGAACCGATCGCGCCATCGTTGACGCAACCGGTATCCATACCCGGCTCTTCCGCCCGCCGTTTGGCGCCCGGGATTATGCCGTCATCAGGGTTGCCCGTGCCCTCGGGTACCAGGTAATCATGTGGTCGGTGCCGCTGCCGCGGGACTGGGAAAACCCGCTGCCGCAGGTGATCGCCAGCCGCGTCCTGCGCTACGTCAAGGACGGCTCCATCATCGTCCTCCACGACGGCAACCGCGGCCGGCCCGGCAACCGCGCCGCCACCGTGGCTGCGACGAAGATCATCGTTCCGGCGCTGCAGGCGCAGGGCTACCGTTTTGTCACCGTGCCCGAGCTGCTGCGCCTGGGCCGCGCCACGCCGGCGGCGGCCGCGGGGGAGGGCGAGTGACGGCCGGGACAACCCCCGGGCTGTCTTGACGACCTCTGGTCCCATGCCTTAAGTCCCGGCGTGAACATGCGGAGGGGCTGAGTGGGCCGCGGCCACAGCAGCATCCTGTACCAGGCGCGCCGGGGTAGCGTCGGGCCGGGCTGTGAGCCCGCGAGTCCTGCACGCGCGCAGCAGGCCGGGATCCGTACGGTGGATCAAGGCTCATCCAAACCCGGAGCTTGCGCCGGTTCGTCGGCTCGGCCGCAGAGTTCTCGGAAGACGCAGCGCCGGCAGCGCCAGCGCTGCTCGGTCATCGGAAAACGCGATGGATCTCCGGCCAGGTTCTTGTCGGGATCCGTCAGGCGCGAGCGAACGTCCTCGACGAACGTGGCGATGGCGCGCGTCGCCTCGGCAACACCGTCCGCGACGTTGATGGCGCGGCGGGTTCCGGTGGCAAGGTAGATGACGTGCGCCGTCAGGTCTTCAAGCGCCACGCCAAAACGCCGGCTGACGAACAGGCCGTACACTGCCAGCTGGGCGTCATTGGGAGCATACGGGTGGCCTGTCTTCCAGTCGACGATGTGCAGCCCGCGCTCGCGGCCGCGGACGACGAGATCGGGCGAGGCGTACAGCAGGATATCGCCGTGGCGAACGCCGCGCTGGGCGCTATCGCCGCCGCGCGGAGGGTCAACGTACACCACTTTCTGTTTCTCGACGACAAAAGCGCGTCGGCCGAAGGGATCGGACGCCAAACCGGCTACGCAGCGGCGCAGCGCCGCCAGCGCCGCGTCCTCCATGGCTTGGGTCACGCCGGCCTGATAGTAGTCTTCGAAGAGAATCGTGGAGCGTCTGGGGTCACCGTAACGTTCCCAATCGGCGTTGCGCGATTCGCGAATGCGTTTCAGCAGGCGGCGCTCCATATCCGCGGTGAGGTGAGCGACAGGCACGGCCGCCGGCGGGTCCGGCCGCCGGCGCAAGATGGTCGCCAATTCTTCGTGGAACGTCTCGCCAACCAGCATTTCCAAACTCTTGATCTGCTTGAGGCGGTAGGCCAAGCGGGCGTCCGCCGGTGCGTCTGCGCGCCAGCCCTCCCACGAACCGTAGTAGTACCAGTACAACTTGCGCGGACACTGGTAGAACATCTGGTGCCGCGACCAGGAGAAGGCAAAGGTGTTGCTCAGCTCGCGACCGGCCACGCCGATTCAGCGTTCCCTTCTCGTGTCGGGCCGGCCCAAGAACGGCACCCGTGTGGCGGCGGCATCGAAGAAAAAATACTGCGGCGTGCGCGGTGCGCCCACAGCGGCGGCCACCGGAACGCGCAGCACGTCCGCCTCGAGCAAGGCGCCTGCTCGGCGCAGCGGCACGAAACGAATCTCCGCGACGCGCCGGTCACGTGCGGCAGGCGTCCGCCGCGCGCCGCTTTCCTCGACCCAAAACGTCACGTTGACAACATGCCGGCCGAGGGCGGTGTCGACGGACTCGCTGACGTACGCCAAGCGTACCGGTCGGATCCGAAGCGAGGTCTCTTCGGCGAATTCACGGCGCAGGGTTGCGTCGAGGCTCTCTGCCGGGCGTTGGCGGCCGCCGGGGAGCACCCACAGCGGGCGCTGCTCTCCCGGGTAGTGGCAGGCAACAAGCAAGAGTCGCCTGTGCCGCAACAAGAGGCCGCTGGCCATGATGAGGCGCCTCACCGCGGTATACGGCTCGCGCCCAGGGAGGAGGCGGGTCGGATGTGAATAGGCTCGTGGGGCGCCGGACCGTCCTTCGGAGGTTGAGGTATGTTGCGCAGGGTGGCGTTTCTTTTTTTGTGCCTGGCACTTGTGACCTTTTTTCCTGTGCGCGCCGCGCGAGCCGATGATGGCACGGGTGGGCCGCAGGACTACGCCAAGTGGACCGCCGGCGCGACCTCGCAGACCGGTCTCTTCACCGTGTGGCGCAAGGATGGCAAGGTGTACCTCGAGCTGGGCAGCGCCCAGCTGGGCCAAGACTTCATCCAGAGCGCTGCGCCGGCCAACGGTCTGGGAGGCTGGGCAATCGTGTGGGGCGAGGCGATGTTCGCCCAGACCAGGCTCATCCGGTTTACCCGGCAGGACAACAAAATCGTCATCACCTGGCCCAACACGTTCTTCACCGCTCCCGCGGGCAGCGCCCGGCAGCGATCGATCGAGCAGTCGTTTTCGCCGTCGGTCGTCGCCGTGGCCCCCATCGTGGCCGAGGACAAAACGGCCGGGCGTATCGTCTTTGATGCCTCGCCGTTTTTAGGGGACGTTCTGGGCATGACGGCGGTGCTCAAGCAGGCACTCCAGACGCCTCCCGACCAGGCCTACCGGCTGGATCCCGAACGCACGTACTTCGGACCAAGCAAAGCCTTTCCCGAGAACGTCATCATCGATGCCGACCAAACGTTTGTCAGCGAGAATCCGCAGGTCGTCGATACCGTACCCGATCCGCGCAGCATCCAGCTGCGGATCGTCTATAACCTGGCGCGGCCACCCGACGACACAGACTACATGCCGCGTCTGTACGACGACCGCGTCGGCTACGTCGCGTCACCGTACTTGGCCTTTGGCAACGACAACGCCTTGACGCAAAACGTCAACTATATTTTGCGCTGGAACCTGCAGCCCTCGGACCCTTCCAAGCCCCTCTCGCCGGCGAAGCACCCAATCGTCTTTTACCTCAGCAATACGATTCCACGCGACTATCGCCCGACAGTCCGCTCCGCGCTCTTGGCGTGGAACCAAGCGTTCGAGAAGATCGGGATCAGCGATGCGGTCGAGGTCAAGGACCAGCCCGACGACCCGAATTGGGACCCCGACGACATCCGCTACAATGTCGTGCGGTGGGTGACGGAAGCCTACCCCAGCTTCGGTGCCGAGGCACAATGGGTGTACGACCCGCGCACCGGGCAGCTCTTCCACAGCGGGATCCTGATCGATGCCGTCGAGGGATACGGGATCACCCCGAGCTGGGAGTACTACGTCCTGCCGGTACGCGGCCCGGGCGGCCGCTTGATGCCGCCGCGCATGACGTACGCCCAGGGCATGTTGGCGCAGGTCAATTTCGGCCAGGTGGCGCTGACCCTGCTGGGACGGCTGACCTCGGTGGACGACCTGCGGCGCTACCGCCTGGACGCCCTGCGGTCAACCGTCCTCCACGAATCAGGTCACGACATGGGCTTCCAACATAACTTTATCGGGTCGCAGGCCTATGACGCCCGGCAACTGCAGGATCCCGCCTTCACCGCACGCATGGGCATCGCGTCGTCGGTCATGGAGTATGCGCCCGTCAACCTGTGGCCGAAACGCGACCGTCAGGGCGCCTACTTTCAGACCGTGCTCGGGCCGTACGATTTCTATGCGATCCACTGGGGGTACGCACGCATTCCGGGCGCGCGCACGCCCGATGACGAGCGTGCAACCCTCAACCTGTGGGCCCAGGCGTGGTCCAACCCGCTCTACCGCTTTGCCAGCGACGAGGACGTCTCGTTCGAAAACGGCCACGCGATTGACCCTCGGGTCAATCAATTCGATCTGACGAACGACACACTGGGGTGGTGTGCAACCCAACTCGATCTCACCCACGGGCTCATGCAGCGCGTGGGGGTTAGGTGGCCGCGGCCCGGGCGGAGTTTTGAAGAGGCGCAGAACGCGTTCGGCTGGCTGCTCGTCCACTACCTGCGCTGCGATGCGATTGCCGAGCACTTCGTGGCCGGCGAGTACCTGTCGCGGTCGCACCGCGGCGACCCGCGCGCAACGCCGCCGCTGGTCGCGGTCCCGCGGGCGCAGGAGCAGCGCGCTTTTGCGACGCTGGAGCGCTACCTGTTTTCGGACCACGCCTGGCGCTTTAGCCCCGCCCTCCTCAACAGTCTCGTGTACCAGGAGCAGGCTCCGGTGTGGGGCGGCGCGTGGGCCTACAATCCCCCGGCACGCCACGACATCCCGGTCGCCGAGATCGCCATGGCGTGGCAGGCGATGACGGTCGCGGAGATGTTTCAGCCACTCGTGCTGCAGCGTCTGGACGACCTGGCTCTCAAGGATCCGCCCGGCCGGACGATGAGCCTCAGCGACCTCTTCGATTGGATGCAAGCTGCGGTCTATGGCGATGTGAGCGGACCACACTTTGCACCCTCGGAGATCCGGCGGAACCTCCAGCAATGGTACGCGCGATACCTCATTCGCCTATGGCTGCGGCCGGATCCCGGCACACCCTACGATGCGCAATCCCTGGCCCGTGCGAAGCTCGTCGATCTGCATACCGACCTGCGGGCGGCATTGCGCCGGGCTCAGGCTGACGAGCTGACGGCGGCGCACCTTGCCAATCTCGACAACCTCGTCGCGCGCGCGTTGGAAACCCGTAACGTCGTGCCGCTGGGGGACGCAGGAATCGTACCGGGCGGATAGCGTTCCGATTCCGGTGACACCCATCATAGCACTCGCGGCGCACATGGTAAACAATCCTAGGGGAGGCGTGCGTGCGCGGAAGCAGGCGTGGGATCGTAACGCTGCTGGGCAAAGGGGCGATCCTTGTCCTGCTGGCAGCCTGTTCCGGCGGCGGGTCAGCCGCCCCGGGCCCGTCTGCCCTGCCCGTCCCAACGGTGGCTCCGTCACCCGTTGTCAGCGGTCCATACTTTACGGTTGATGCCGTCGCCGGACGCCACGCAATCAGCCCCGACATCTACGGCATCACGTTCTTCTATCAGGGTCCGAGTGCCGCCGCTGAGTACGCTTTTGCGCAGGCCATTCGCCTTCCCGTCAACCGCCTCGGAGGCGATGCCACGACGCGCTACAATTGGGAATACGACTCCTCCAATGCCGGCCGAGATTGGTACTTCATGGCCGGTAACGGACAAAGCACGGTGACGCCCGGGGCGTCGATCGATGCGATCGTCGCCAAGGACATTGCACTGGGCACCCGGACGGTTGTCACGATACCGATGATTGAATACATCAACAATGCCGCGGCCTGGCATTGCAGTTTTCCCGAATCGGTGTACGGGCCGCAGCAAAGCTACGATCCGTACGTGCACCCGAAAGGCGACAACTGCGGTAACGGCGTGCTGCAAAACGGACGGCTCATCCCGCAGGAAAGCCCCATCCTTACGGACATGCCCAATGATCCGGAAATCCAAGCCGCCTGGGTGCAGCACCTTGTTGCCCGCTTTGGGACGGCGGCCGGCGGCGGCGTACCGATCTACGAGATGGACAACGAACCCTCGGGCTGGCAGGCGATTCACCGCGACGTGCACCCGGCGGTGACGAGCTGCCAGGAAATCCAGACGCAGACGTTCGCCTATGCGCCGGTGATCAAAGCCGCCGATCCCAGCGCCAAGATTTTGGGGCCCGACGATATCCCCGCGGCGGACGTGCTCTCGTGCGATGGCATCACGGGACGCGGTCTATGGTACTTGCACCTCATGGCCGCGTACCAACAGCAGCATGGAATTCGGCTCCTCGATTATTTCGGGCTGCATTATCCGGGCTGGGGTAGCGGTGATCCCATCGCGAACGCCGCGAACAGAATCCGCCTGCATCAGGGATGGATCGCACGTGCGTATCCGGGCACGAAGCTAGCCTACGACGAGTACAACTGGGGTGCCGCGGAAGGTTCGCTGTCCGAGACGCTCATGACGGCAGACGGTCTGGGGCTGTTTGGTCAACGGGATGTCGACCTGGCCAGTTACTGGGGTATGAATGATCCGTCGAACGACCCGACCGCAAACGCGTTCCTCCTGTTTCGTAACTACGATGGCAGGGGCTCGCGTTTCGGCGACACGTCGGTTGCGGTGAGCTCGGGCTCCGCCGGCGGGCTTGAGGTGTACGCTGCACAACGCAGTGCGGACGGTGCCGTCACGATTGTGGTCGTGAACCGTCAGAGAACTCCGATCGCGGCCAGCCTGGAGCTTGCACACCACGCACCGCAGGGGCCGGTACGCATCTATCAATATTCACCGGCGAACCTGTCAGCTATCGTCCCGCAACCGAACCAGACGATGACGGGATCGCTCTTACCCTACACGTATCCCGCCCAGTCATTGACCCTGCTCGTTGTGCCCTGACATATCAAGGCAGGTCGAAGAGAAGGCCGGTACGAGCAGGATGCGCCCGCCCGAGCCGGGAGAAGCCGGGTGTCCATGCAAGAGCATGGGTGGCGGTGGAACATCCCGTGCCAACGCTCAGACGTGCTGTTTGGTGGGCACCCCAAGCGCCTGCCAGCCTTCGACGACAAGCAGCACAACGACGGCCAGGGATGCCGCGCTGTCCAGCCACCACGCCCTGAAGATGGCCTGTGCCGCCAGGCCTGCAAGGACAACGGCCGCCAGATACCAGCAGACCGCGTTGCCGACGGCGTCTGCGCGCAAGGCACGGCTTGGCAAAAGCCTCGCGATGGCCAGCTTGTATTGTGCCAGGGGCGCCATGATCAGGATCGTGGCAATGGTTAGCGCGATGCCGGGCAGCGACACGTCCTGACCGCGATGCGCAAGCAGGTGCCACAGGGCATTGGCGGTGATGTAGCAGGCGGCAGCCAGCAACAGCACGCCGACGATGCGGGCGGCGATGCGCTCCCAGGCGCCGGCGTCCGCACGCCGCTCAAGCTCCGATCGCAGGCGGACGATAAGCACGCCGGCACACACGCTCTCGACGGTGCTGTCGAGGGCAAAGGCGTGAAGAGACACGCTGTGCGCCCGCACGCCGGCGACGAACGCCGCTGCGCCCGCAATAGCCGTCCAGCCGATGGTCAGCCACTCGAGGCGGATGGCGCGCACAAGGAGCGCCGCCTTCTCAGTCGCGGGCATGAGGATTTGTCACCGAGACGTTTGCAACCCAGACTGGACCAGCGCAGCACGTAAGCCCCCGCGGCAAAGGTAAAAGAAAGCTACCCCGGCCACCCCGGGAGAACGCACCCCTTGCTATCGAACATATGTTCGATTATACTAACAACCCCAACCTTCGTCCTTGGGTCACGACACAGATATGCCAAGCATGCCGGAAGAAGCATTCGGAAAGTCTTCTCATCTTCTCGCGGGACACCCGGATACCCCCGAAAAGGCCTCTTTTTGCCTCTACGACATACGCCAGATGAGAAGCCGGCGTGACAGCCTCGCCGAGCTGCGGCATGAGGTTGCACGCGGCAGCGTCTTGCAGGCCCCGCACGGTTGGACTACCGGCATTCCTGTCGTGGACGCCATGCTGGGGGACGCCGGCATTCCTGCCGGACGCTTGACCGAGATCTTCGGGCGCGGGTCCTGCGGGCAGACGAGTCTGGCCTATGCGCTGCTGGCAGGGTGTACGCAGACCGGCAACCTCGGCGCACTGCTTGATCCGGCCGGCGAGTTTTTCGCACCGGCAGCCGAAACGGCGGGTATCGTCGTGAGCCGGCTTATCGTCGTACGACCCGACTCGCCGGCCGCCTATCGTCATGCTCTGGATACCATCCTGCGTAGCGGCGCGTGTGCGATCGTCGTGGCGGGCGGCATCACGCCCGAGGTGCTCCCGGGACGGCATTGTGTACGGTTGTTGGGAGCGGCGTGTAAAAACGGTACCGCGTTTGTGGCACTCTCGGACGGTACGCATCCGGATCTGGCAGCCTACGCTTCGCTGCGCATCCATGCCGGCGGCATCCAGCCGCTGTGGGCGAGCGGTGCCGACGCCGGACCGTGTCTGCGCGGATACGACGTTGCGTTGCGGATCGTGAAATCCAAAGTCGGTGCTCGGCTCGGGGAGTGTACTTTTGAAGCAACAGCAATCGATGCTGGGCGATGGTGGCCGGTTGCGCATGCACACCAGGCAGGATGGGTCGCCCACCCTCCGGCACGCCAGGATGCCAGGCATGCGCTACAGTCGTAAACGGCGGGATGCTCTGACGACGTTTGGCGCCGCGCATCGGCGGCGGCGCATTGCGTGTTGTGTCGTGGCCGACTTTCCGGCTGCGATCTACGTCCGCGACAATCCGGCTCTGGCCACGGCAGCGCTGGCCGTGGTGGAGGCCGGCGTCGTCGTCGCCACGTGGCGCGTCGCCGAGTCCGCGCTCACCGGCATGACGGAGGCACGCGCCCGCAGCGCATATTCCGGACTGCACGTCGTGCCGCGTAACGAGGCACGCGAACAGGCTGCGGAATGCGAGCTGCTGGCGGCCCTGGAGCAGCATGCGCCGGTGATCGAGGTGTCTGGACCGGGAGAGTACCTGTATGACATGGCGGGCATGCCTGCGGGGGAGGCCGGTGCGCTGAGCGCGGCTCTGGAGACGCTGCGCGGTTTGGGGTATTCGCGGGTCCGCGGCGGAGTAGCGGATGATGCGTTCACCGCCCGCTGCGCTGCACTGATGGGAGATGGGTGCACGATCGTGGCGGCGGGCGAGGGGGCCGCGTTTTTGGAGCCCTTGCCGGTCACCCTATTACCGCTGCAGGAGGAGGAGGCGGCATGTTTGGCCATGCTCGGCGTGCACACCCTGGGGGATCTTGCCCGCCTTCCCGAGGCGGCGGTGGCCGCGCGTTTCGGCGAACGCGCCCGCTTCTACGTTCGGCTTGCGCGTGCGCGCGACGCAACCCCCCTGCAGCCGCGGCCGGCGCCGGTCTGCTACGAGGAGCGGTACGCGTTCGAACCTGCGGTGGACAACCTGGAGCCGGTCCTCTTCGGCGTGCGCCGCTGTATCCAGGCCGTTGCGGCACGTTTGGCGGGCGCATCGCAGACGTGCCGGGCGTTCGACCTTCTCGTCGAGGTTGCGGCGGAGCCGAGCGGTCCGCCTGCGGGGGCTGAAGCGGAGCACGTCGCCGCCGGTTGTGCGATGCACACCTGCACCGATACGGCGCCCGGAACGCAGACGATCGCTCAGGCTGGGAACGTGCGGACACTCACCGTGCGATGTGCCGAACCGACCTCCTGCACCGCGACGATGTTTGCATTGGCACGGGCTGCACTGGAGTCCCAGGCGCATCCGGGCAGCGTCGAAGCGGTGGGCGTACGCGTGACGCCGGCGGTCGATCCCGTGCCGCAATTGGGGCTGTTCAACGGCGTACGCGGTCCACAGCCCGCCGCGGTGGGCATCATGCTGACGCATCTGCGCGCCTTGGGTGCAGCCGGCGCCATGAGGTTTCGCGTTTGCCGGCAGCGCTCGCGGTTACCGGAACGGATGCAGACGATCTTACCCCTTGCTCACCCCGAGGAGTGCCTTGCGGCGCTGCATGCCGGGCAAACGCCGCGCGGGGAGGAGGTACCGCGTCCGGCATGCGCGAGCGGATGGCCGTTGCCGGTGTTACGCTTGGTGCACCCTCCGCGCCCCATGCCGCCGCCCAAGCGCAGCACCCTGTGTGCCGGACCGTTTCGCATCAGTGAGCGGTGGTGGGATGTGCCGGCCGACCGGGACTACTACCAGTGCTGGGATGTCGGGAACAGTCTGGTGCTGGCCTTTTACGACCTGCGCGGCCGCACCTGGTACGTGCAAGGCATTTTCGATTGACGCAGGATTGCGATGCAACCCCGGTATGCCGAATTACACGCACACTCGAACTTTACGTTCCTGGACGGCGGCTCGCATCCCGAAGAACTGGTGCGGCGTGCCCGGGAGCTGGGGATCGAGGCCATTGCGCTGACCGACCGTGACGGCCTGTATGGAGCGGTCCGCTTTGCACAGGCTGGACGGGACGAGGGCGTCGCTGCGCTGGTAGGTGCCGAACTCACCTTGGAGGATGATACTCACCTCATCGTTGTGGTCGAGGATGCCCGCGGCTATGCACATCTCTCGCGCATCATCAGCCGCGCCCGCCTGAGCTCGCCGCGGGGGGCGCCGGCGACGACGTATGAGTGTCTGGCGGCACATGCCCAAGGTCTCATCGCCTTGTCGGGGTGCGCGGCGGGTGCGGTGGCACGCGCCTTGGAGAGCGGCGACCTGCGCCGGGCACGCGCCGCAGCCGGCCGCCTGCGCGAGATCTTCGGACGCGAGAATTTTTGGATCGAACTGCAGCGGCATTTCCTGCCCGAGGACGGGCCCCGCATCCGGGCGCTGGCCGGTCTGGCGCAGGATCTCGACCTGGGTCTCGTGGCGACCGGCGGCGTCCACTACGCCGTGCCCGAGCATCGCGATCTGGCTGATGTTCTGACCTGCATCCGCCACCACACGACGCTGGAGAACGCCGGAACGCTTCTGCGCCCCAACGGCGAGTACTATCTGCGGTCTCCGCGTGCGATGGCGCGCCTGTTTGGCGACCATCCGGAAGCGGTTGCCAACAGCGTCCGGTTGGCGGAGCGCTGCCGCTTCCGGCTGGAGAAACAGCCGGGGCAATTTCCGGATTTTCCGGTGCCCGACGGCGAAACGCCATTCTCCTATTTGTCGGCGCTTGTCGACGAAGGGGTGCGGCGCCGCTACCGCCCGCCGACGCCGGCGGTGCAGGCGCAGGTTGCGCACGAGCTGGCGGTTATCGCCAAGCTGGACTTGGCGGGTTACTTCCTCATCGTCTGGGACATCGTGCGGTTTGCACGTAAAAACGGCATCCTCGTGCAGGGCCGCGGGTCGGCCGCCAATTCCGTGGTCTGCTATGCGTTGGGGATCACGAGCGTGGACCCGATCGGACTCCATCTCCTCTTCGAGCGCTTTCTCTCCGAGGAGCGTGACGAGCCGCCGGATATCGACCTCGACACTCCCTCCGGCGAGCAGCGTGAACGCATCCTGCAGTACGTGTACGACCGGTACGGACGCGACCACGCCGCCTTGGTGGCTGAAGTGATCACCTACTGCGCGCGCAACGCGGTGCGCGACATCGGAAAAGTTCTGGGTCTGCCCGACGACACCGTCCGCGAGCTGGCGGATTCGCTGGAGGCGCATGCCGCGAGCCGGGCGGCCGACGAACTGACGCACAGCGCCGCCTCGGGGGATGCCACGGCGCAGCTGACGGCGCACGGCGAGTGGCGGCCGGTGCGCGCCGCCGAGGTCGAAAAGGTGTTGGCCGCAACGGCGGTAGGACATCGCGTCGAGGACGCCACGCTGCAACGCCTGGCGGCCCTGTGCCGTCGCATTGACGGGTTTCCGCGTCACCTAAGCCAGCACGTCGGCGGTATGGTCATCACCCGTTCGCCCCTCATTGAGGTCGCGCCGCTGGAGCCGGCGGCAATGCCGGGCCGGACGATCCTGTGCTGGGACAAGGATGATTGCGCTGCCCTGGGGCTGATCAAGATCGATATCTTGGGTTTGGGCATGCTCAATGCGATTGCGGAGGCGACGGCGATGATCGAACGCAGCCGCGGTATCCGGATCGAGCCAGCCGATATGCGTCTGTGCAACGATGAACGGGTGTATGAGATGCTGTGTGCGGCGGATACGGTGGGTGTCTTCCAGGTCGAATCGCGCGCCCAGATGGCGACCTTGCCGCGGCTGCGTCCACGCTGCTTCTACGATCTCGTCGTCCAAGTCGCCATCATCCGGCCGGGCCCCATCCAGGGCGATATGGTGCACCCCTACCTGCGCCGCCGGCAGGGGCGGGAACCGGTCACCTACCTGCATCCGCGCCTGCAACCGGTCCTGGAACGGACGCTGGGCGTTCCTCTCTTCCAGGAGCAAGGCATGCGCATGGCGATTGCCGCAGCCGGGTTCACGGCCAGCGAGGCCGACGAATTGCGGCGCGCCATGGGTCACAAGCGATCGCGGGAGAAGATGGAACGTCTGCGCAGCCGATTGCTGGCCGGCATGGCGCGCAACGGGATCGAACCGCAGGTGGCTCGGCGGCTGTTCGACATGCTGAGCGCCTTTGCCGATTTCGGCTTCCCGGAATCGCACGCCGCGTCGTTTGCCCTGCTCGTCTACCTGTCGGCCTACCTCAAGCGCTTCTACGCCCCGGAATTCTACGCCGCTCTGCTCAACGCGCAACCCATGGGCTTCTATGCGCCGGCCACGCTGATTGCCGACGCCCGGCGGCACAACGTGACCGTGCTGCCTCCGGACGTCAATGCGTCGCGCTATGCCTGCACGGTCGAGCCGCTGGCCGCCGGTGCGGGTACGGCACCGGCGCCGGATGGGGCCTGTTCCTGGTCGCATCCGACGGCTCTGCGCATCGGGCTGCGCTACGTGCGCGGCGTGGGCGAGACGTACCGGGAGCGGCTGGACGGCGAACGTGCGCGGGGGCCGTATGCCGACCTGCGCGACTTCGTGCTGCGGACGCGTCTGCCGAAACAGTGCCTTCTCTGGCTTGCGGCGTCGGGTGCGTTTGGATGTTTCGGCATGACGCGCCGCGATGCGCTTTGGGAGGTGCAGCGTTTGGCGGGGGTCGCCCTTGCGGGCGAGCTGGAGCGACAGATGGACGTTTGCGAACCGCCTGTCCGGGTCCCGGCGATGACGCCGCTCGACGAAGCTGCGGCCGACTATCGCGTCCTGGGATTATCGCCCCGCTACCACGTGCTCGAGTTTTGCCGGGCTGCGCTGGATGCGCGCGGCGTCTACCGGGCGTGCGATCTGGCTGCGCTCCCCAACGGGCGGATCCTCGCGGTGGCCGGACTCGTCACCGTGCGCCAGCGTCCGGGAACGGCCAAGGGTTTCGTGTTCACGACGCTGGAAGACGAAACCGGCTTGATCAACGTCATCATCCGGCCGGACGTCTATGCGCGGTATCGCCGTCTCGTGCGCAATGAACCGGCTGTCATCGTCGAAGGCCGCCTGCAGAAAGCCGATAGCGGGGTATCGCTGCTCGCGCGACGTATGTGGCGCCTGGAGAACGCAGCGCTGGCGGCGCATGTCACGTCGCGCGATTTTCATTGAAAGGGGAGAAGAAGCGCAAGGAGACAAGCCGCGCCGCGTGCCGGCGCCACAGACACGCAGCACGCACGACTCTCGCCGGCATCACCCTCCGGAATCAGGCAAGACTTGGGGGCCTGCCTCAGGAAGCTGCCCGACATGAGCCAGGATAGGTCCGCGCTCCCGCCCGAGGTCGACGGGAGTTCTCTTTGGGTGCCTGCACCCGATCTCGATGAGCTCCGGTCTGAATACGACGACCTGCGCGCCGGCTGGCAGGCGGCACGCGACGCCCAGGCGCGCTACGACGTCTTTCGCCGTTGGGATGTACTGCGGCGCCGGCTGGCGACCTGGCAGGCGCTTGCCCGGCTGCGCTTTGACCAGCAGACGACCGACCCCCAGCGCAAGGCCGCGCGCCACCTTGTTGACGAGATGTCCCCCAAGCTGATGGCGCTGGACGATGCGATGAAGCGCCTGGTGCTGGACAGCCCGGGCCGCGCCGACCTCGAGGCGCGCATCGGGCGGCACGTGACGGCTCTATGGGAGTGCGAACTGTCGACCTTTTCTCCGGAGATCGAGGAAGACCTGACGCGCGAAGCACGACTGGAAGCCGAGTACACGGCGCTCCTTGCGGGAGCGCGGCTTGCATTCGAGGGCGAGACGCTCAACCTGGCGGGCATCGAGCCGTACACCCAGAGCCCGGATCGCGACACGCGCTACCGTGCGCTGCAAACGAAGTGGGCATTCTTTGCTGCCCACGGTGAGGAATTGGACCGTATCTTCGACGACCTGGTCAGGGTACGCCACGCCATGGCGCGGCGCTTGGGATTTTCCAGCTTCACCGAGCTTGCCTACCGGCGCCTCAATCGTCTGGACTACGGTCCGGCGGCGGTTGAGGGCTATCGCCAGTCCATCGCGCGGGATGTCGTGCCGCTGGCCGCCGACGTCGTTGCGCGGCGCGCCAAACGGTTGGGCATTCGCACGCCCATGTACTGGGACGAAAGCCTGAGCTATCCGGGCGGCAACCCGGTCCCAAGCAGCCGGGGCCCGGCGCTGGTCGAAGCTGGACGCGGCGTCTTCACCGCGATCCATGAAGACATCGGCCGCCTGTACGGATGTATGGTCGACCGCCGCCTGCTCGACCTGGCAAGCCGCGACGGCAAGGCTCTGGGAGGATATTGCACGTCGTTTCCTGCGTACGGCGTTCCGTTCATTTTTGCCAACTTCAACTGCACGCACGATGACGTGCACGTACTCGTCCACGAGATGGGTCACGCCTTTGCGGATTACGAGAATGCACACCGTCCCGTGTACGACGAGATCACGCCCACCCTGGAGGCGGCGGAAGTCCACTCGATGAGCTTGGAGTACTTGGCATGGCCGCAGTACGAGCTGTTCTTCGGTGCGGATGCCGCACGCTACCGGCGTCAGCACCTGGAAGACGCGATCCTCTTCTTACCCTACGGCGCGGCCGTCGATCACTTCCAACACCTCGTCTATGCCCACCCCGACGCCGGCCCGGCGCAGCGTCACGAGATGTGGCGTCAGGTGGAGCGCACGTACCTGCACTGGCGGCGCTACGGCGACTGCGCGTACCTGGCGCGTGGCGGCCTATGGCAGGCCAAGATGCACGTCTACCAGGTTCCGTTTTACTACATCGACTATACGCTGGCGTTGACGTGTGCGCTGCAATTGTGGTCGGTCTCCTTACGGGATTACCGTGAAGCCGTCGGCCGGTACGTCGGGTTGTGCCGGCGCGGGGGCGAGGCGCCTTTCACGGACCTCGTGCGCAGTGCGGGGCTGACCTCACCGTTCGAGGAACATGCGCTGCGCGCGGTCGGCGCGCAGGCGAAAACGGTCCTGGCGGCCACCGAGACGGCGGCCTGAAGCGACGACTGCGTGCGGCGCATGCTCAAGAACCGTATCCGGGAGAGTGTCATGCAATCTGGAAGGCGTGGGCGGAGAGGAAGCGCCGAAAGCGCACGGCCGGTGGAGCGTCTGACGGTCGATCTCTCGGCCTATCCCGATCTCGTCGTCATCTATCTGGGAATGCGGGTTCGAACCTGGGCCGGGCTGAAGACGCTTCTGGGGTTCGGACCAAAGATTGCTGCAAGCGTCGCGCAACGGCCCGACGGTCTGCTCGTCCACGAGAACTTCGTCTTCTCGCTATTCCCGCCGCATGTCGGCATGCGCCAGTACTGGCGAAATTTTGATGCGCTCGAACGCTGGGCCCGCAGCGAGCCGCACAGGGTGTGGTGGCAGAAATTTGTCAAGGATTCCGGAGGAACCGGTTTTTGGCATGAGACGTACCTGGTACGCGGGGGGTTCGAAGCCGTCTACCTCGACGTCAAGACAAGGATCGGTTTCGCGAGTTTCGCGCCGGTACAACCCGCCCAGGGGTCCATGTTCTCCGCCCGCCAACGGTTGCGCCTGACGGAGTCGGAGCGTCCCGGAGAGGGGGTGGCGTCCGTTCGCAGCCCGGGATGAGGATGCGCCGCGCCCGCGCTGTCCTGGACCCTGCATTTCAAGCGTGCCACCCGCCGCCAGCACCCGCGCACGAGCCGCGTCCGCGCTGTCCCGGACCCTGCATTTCAAGGTTTCCGAACGGCTGACAGAGGCTGGGCAAAAGCTGCGCGCTCGTCACGTTTTAGTTGCCGGGTGGCGAGGTCCGTTTGCGGCGCAGCTCGGGATCGAACTGCGCCCGGTGGGCTTCCATGGCCGCCTGGTGCTCGGCCACGGCCCGCGCGTGCGCCTTTTCCGCGTCCGACACCTTGCTGCGGGCAAGCGCATCCGCGGCGGCGCAATCGGCACGCGCGCGAAGCAATCTCGTCGCCAACCGCACGACACCGACTGCGACCACCCCGAGCGCGGCCCCCGTCCAGCCGTTCCAGCGATAGCCGGCATAGGCCGCAAAAGCGAAGACGAGCAACCACAGCATCCTCAGGGTCTCCCAGGCGAGCAAAGGTGCTCCGATACGGGTATCGGCAAGCGGGTGAGCGGGCGAGAGCTACGCGGCACTGCCTTTACCACGGGGAAGGATCGATCAGAGTGCCGGTGAGGAGATCCAGCCGAATGGTGGCGGACCGACTGGCGTCGCGGGACACGAGGGTGAGGACCAAGATGCCATGTTGCGTCACCGGGGATCCGGCCACGAGATACTGGGCGCTGCCGTTGCTGGCAAACAGCAACGGCGTGTGAGGGTCGAGCGGGCCGTCCAACCTGACGCCGGTGAAGGTGCGATGGATGAGGAGACGGCCCAGGGTGGATTGGGGATCCGCCCAGCGCGGGCGCCCGAGGTAGCCGTCGTAGGTCAGAGGATCGACAGACTCGATGATGAGTGAAGCACCCTGGCGGCCGTCTGCGTTCTGTGCGGCGCGCGACAGCCAGGCGACGTCGGCTGCAAGGGTGATCGCCGCGTCGCGGGATGCCCGTGAGGCCGCGTACTGCCGGTAGGCGGGAATCGCCAAGCCTGCCATGAGAAGGCCAAGGATGCCGACAGCAGTCAACGTTTCCAGCAGCGTGGCGCCGCGCGAGCTCATGGCAGAATGCCGCCCGCTCCGGCGTTGCCGTCGTACCAGGTCTGCGAACGGAAGTTGTCGGCCGAGGCCGGGGAACCCGACCCCGAGCGGACGCGCGCGAAAATGCGCAGATCGGTGGCCGCCGGCCCGCCCACCTGGCCCGCGGGATCACCGGGCGAGTCGGGTTCTTCCAGTCCACCCCCGTCGATTTCCCCGACGATCTCGGAGTAGGGCGCCAGGTGATGAAAGGTGCGCAGCAGGGTCGTGACGGTGCGGGCGGCAACCGGGGTGCCGTTGACGATGACGGTCGCAGCTGCGGTGACCTGCACCGGCTGTTCGGCGATGACCGGGTTTTCCTGCAAGTTGATGTCAAGGTGATCCGACTGCGGGGATGTGCCGGGTAACGCAAGACTCACCCGAACGTCGGCCGAGGTCTGCCGGTCCAATCTGAAGCGCAGGGTACTGTGCGCCGCCGCGAGGTCCAGCAGGACCGCTTGCAGGTCTCCGGCATGTTGCGCGAAGAGAGCACGCACCCAGGCCGCTCCGGCATCCGCTGCGGCCGTCGCCTGTAGGGAGCGTGCCTCCTCGAGAGCTTTGCGCATGCGGACGGTGCCGACGTCGACAACCACAGCGACGAGCGCGGCCAGCAAAAGAATGGCAAAGAGAGTTGCAATCAAGGCGATGCCTCTGTGGGTGCCGTGATCGTGATGCAAAGAGCCGCCCGTCCTCAAAGCGCGTACGTCAGCGGCCGTCCGAGGCCCTACAGACTGTGTTGCCCCCCGCGCCGGCCGATATCCAACCCGCATGGACGCAGCGTTCATGGAAGGGGGCTTGCGGATACCGGCTGGGGCGGCGTGACCGGCGGTCCGACCATCGTGATCGCCTGCGCCAGGCTGGTGCCCGCCGCATCCGCGACGCGAACCTGAAGTTGGAACAGATCTGCGGTGAAGGACGGCATGACGTCAACCTCAACGGCGAACCCCTCGATGCGGGTGGAGAGCGTCTGCGGCTCGATGTGCGTGCCGTACGCCAACGCGGCCTCTTCGTCGACCAAGACGTTATGGGCCACCTGGACGGCATTTTCATGGCGGGCGGCTACCCGTTCGGCGTGCGCCGCCGCGACGAGGGCTGGCAGAAGCGCCCCCACGGCGACCAGCGCAAACAACGCCGTGGCGATCACGGATTCGATGAGTGTGAATCCGGCCAGAGACGAGCGGCGCGTCGGATTGGGCCGGGCCGGAAAGCGGCGCGCCACAATGACGGCACGAGGAACGTCGGGGTGCGTGATGCGCAAAAAAGCCGCCGAACGCTGGACGAGAACGCGGCGGTTGAAGAACGCGGCCCCCACGCGGTACGTCCGCCCGTCGAACACAAGCAACCCCTCGGGCGATACGAAGACCGTGATGCCGACATCTCGCCAGCCACGGGGATCCTCCGCTACGAACTCGCACAGACGCTCGATCCAGAGATCGCGACGCAGCCACAAGACCAGCAGCAAACCGGCGCCGAAAAAGAGCGCAAGCCACGTCAGCCGGTGCCGTGCAAGTGCGCCGGCCGACGGCCACAGGGGCGCGGCTGCCGTCGCCGGGGATGAGCGGTTACCCAAGACTGACTGGGGAGCGGGTGCCACAGGCGCCGCGTGCAGCGCGGGTTGCACCTCGTAGCGCTCGACGAGAAAGGAGGCGACGGGAGCGCCCCCCACGAGGCGGACAATGGACGTGGGCAGGAGGACACCGGCGATTGTCCGCCACCCGGCGTAGGCAAAAGATACTCCCGCCGTCGATTCGTCGTCCGCAATACCCGCGACGGCATCGCCGCCGGGTACGAAGAAGACGCGAAAGCCGGCATCCGCGATCCACTCACCGGCTTGGGGGCCCGCCGTCAGATGCGTCCGAGCCGCCTGACCAAGGACAGCCAGCCATGAATTGACCAGCTCGTCGGGCATCAGAGGGTCGTCAACGTAGAGAGTCTGGCCTGCGTTTCGGATCCAGGACCGGTCACCCGACAGGTGTACCGCCAGCGATCCCTCATCGGTTTCTTCGAGCGTCCAACCGTGGTCGTCGGCGGTGAAGACACCGTTGACGGCATGCCGGTCGTCCTGGGTGGCACGAGCGACATACGCAATCCGGCCGCGGAAAGACTGCAAGGTCGTCCACAGCGCCGGTACGTCGGCCGCCTGCGCGAGGCACGGCGCGGCGGCAAGCATAAGCGTCAAAAACGCCGCACAGAAGGGGCGTCCGCGCAAT
>CADDZI010000009.1 GCA_902812405.1 bacterium
GGTTTGTTCGTGGTAAGAATACCACTCCACGCGGGAAATCCAAGAGACGCGAAACCACTTGGGCAAGGAGTCCAGCCCTATGGTGCGGGTGCGAAGAAAATGCCGTCGATTTTTCCGGCCGCGTTGAGCGAAATGAACTCGCGGATTTTGGTTGCCGAAAAGCTGACCGCGAACTGGTAGACGGTGCTGTTCTGGACGGCCCGCTGTTGGACAAACGAGACGTCGGTCGGCTCGCCGAGCGGCCCCAGCTGCGTCTTCACCTGGCTGACGAGGTCGGGAGTCAGCTTCGCATTCAGATCGTCCGTCAACTGCGAGCGGTCGATGTCGCCGGTTTGAAAGCGATGCAGCCATTCGCGGGCCAGCGACGTCACTTTCGGATCCACGCTGGCCGCGGGTGACGGCTGCGCCGCAGGGCTGCCGCTCGACGTGGGATCGGCGAGCACAACCACCGCGCTCAGGCAGATCGCGATGCCAAGCGCCACGAACAGGGTTGAGATCGAGCGGACAAGCTTGTGCATGGACATATCCTTATGGGGAACAACCTGTCTGCTCACGCTGAGAGCCTCGCGGCCTGTGGCGGCGCAAACGCCGTCGCGCGTGGAGCACCAGGCGCCTTGGCGAGATCGTCTTCTTCTCCTTTCACCCTGTGCCTCTCTCCTCGCAGGCAAACGCAGCCCACCATCTTCCCCCGAGGGTACACATACCGGCTGCTCGCGAACCGTTACGGGCGCAAGCGAATGCGCTGAACCTCGTCACCCCGAGGGGTCACCAAAACCGTCCACAGATCGTGCGTCGCCGGATCGACGGCTACGGTGTGTGCCCGTCCGCCGACGAGGAGTGTGGCAACGACATGCGGGACGGTACTTCGCACGTTGACGACCCACACCCGCCCCGCTCCGGCGCACGCCACAAAGCCCGTTCCCTCGTCGAGGCTGCATTGGTCCACGTCGGAGGGCATGCTGCCCGTGGCGAGGCGCCGCCCGCTGCGGTCGTAGATCGAGATGCGGCGGTTCTTGCCCCCGACGATGACCGTGCCCCGCCGCGAATCGAATTGCAGCGGATGGTCGTCGGTCAGCTCCGGCGTATGCACGACGTCGACGATGCGCAGCGTGGACGGGTTGATGACGACAAATTCATTGAGGTCCGGAATGTTTTGATAGAGCATGCCGTCGGCTGGATCGACCGCCAGGTACTCATGGTCGTTGCCCGGGGTGATGATCGTCCGCAGGAGCCGAAAGCTGCGTGCATCGATGACGAAGAGATGGTTCCCGCTGTCTTCATCGGCGTAGATGCGCCCGCGCGTCGCGTCGTATGCGATGGCATCGATCGGTTTGCCCAGATTGACGATGCGCACGACCTCAAGGGAACGCGGGTTCACCTCGGAGACCGTCCCGTTGGTGCCGTCGCCGGTGTAGACCGTTCCCGTTGCCGGGTTGACGGCAACCCCGTGCAGGGGGCCGACGTCGACCTGGCCGAGCACCGCTCCGCTATCCGCGTTGACGACGAGCAACGCCTGGCTGCCCGTGTGGGCGGCGTAGACTCTGCGTCGGGCGGCGTCGACCGCAACGTAGTCGAACCGGCTGATGATGGGGACGGGCTGCGGGGGAGCGGGCACCAGGTGCATGTGATGTCTCCTCTTGAGAATGGCGAGGCGCGGCGTGCGGATGGGAACACCGGTACGGCGCATCCATGCGCCGGGTCCCTGCCGCTTACCCCCCGACCCGAGCCGGCCTTAATGGAAAAAAACGCCACGCCGGCGCCGCACGCGCGAGTTGGACGGAATCCGCGCCGTCAGGGTTGCCCAAGCGCCCGTACGAAGAAGTACACGACGATCCCGACCGCGGCCAAGGCATACAGTCGCAGGATCCACAAGGCGGCCAGCGCCCACGGTCCAAGACGCCGCCGCGGCAAAGGCAAGGACGCGCGCTCGCTGCGCTGCTCGGGTTCCAGCACGCTCACGTCCACCTCGACGTCCCGCCCTTCGTTTCGCCTCACAGACGCAACAGCCCAGGGAAAACGGTGACAATGCCGTACACGGCGCCCACCACCGCGATGGCGACGACGATCGTACCGTTGATGACGTTCTGCAGCGGCGTATTTGCCAGCTGGCCGACGATCTCGCGATCGTTGACCAAGAACAGCAACAGCAAGAGTGCGGGAGCCATGAGCATCGTCGCGATGACGTTGACGGTAATCGTAATGGCAATGAGCGGTGCATGCGGGATCAAAACGACCGCCGCTGCGACCACGACCGACACGAAGGCCGTCGCGTAGAACAACGCTCCCTGACGGAAGTCAAGGTTCAGGCTGCGGCCCCGGCGTGACACCTCGCCCAGTGCATACGCCGAGCTCGTCGCAATGGTGACTGCCGCCACCAGCCCCGCCTCGACCATCGCCAGCGCGAACAGCGCGGCGCCGGTCGAACCGACGAAGGGTCGCAGCGCAGTGGCAAAATCGGCGCCCCCCGTAGCTCCGCTGGGTGCCGCGTGATGATCGTGGAGTAGCGAGGACGCGACGACGCAGGCCACGCCCGCCGCAGCCGCGAGGACCGCGCCCAAGGCGGTATCGATGCGCCCCTGCGTCACGTCGGCGCGCGTCAGACCCTTGTCGGCGGTCGCGCTCTGCTGGAAGAACAGCATCCAGGGAGTGACCGTCGCACCGATGTTGGCCAACACCAGAGTCAGAACTGCTTCGCGCGGCCCACCCGGCAGAGGCTGCCAGGTGAGAAGCGCATGGCCGACTCGCCCCCAATCCGGATGGGCCATCACCGCGACCGGTATGAAGAGCAAATTTGCCAGCGCCACAAGCATGACGCTGCGCTCCCAGGCCATGTAGCGGCGCAGACTCAAGGCTGCAAGAACGACCATGACGCCCGTGCCGACCGCGAGCCAGCCCGGCACGCCGAAGTACGCCGCGCCCGCCCGGATGGCGATGAACTCGGTGATGAGCGTGAGCAGGTTGCCGACCATCAGATCGGCGAGCGCAAAGTAGCCCCAGAACGGACCGAAGCGATCCAAGATCAACTGGGCGTGCCCGCGGTGCGTCGCGGCTGCCAGGCGTACCGTCATTTCCTGGACGCAGAACGCAAGGACAAACGTCAAAACGATGAACGGTATGAAGAAACCGATGCCGTAGGTTGCGCCGGTGACGGCGTACGAGAGCATGCTCGGTCCGTCGTTTTCCCCGAGCATCACCAGGATGCCGGGGCCGACCAAAAGAGCCAGCACGAAGAGGTTTCTGCGACGCCGTCGGGCGGCCAGGACGCGCGCCCGGTCCCGCGCCCGCAGGATATCTTCGCGCGTCGGGCGCCAGCCGGCCAGCGGGCCCGCGATATCGGCCATCTCTAGCCTGCCTCCCGGGATCCCAGGAGGCGACACCAAATGGCGCGCGCCGTCCGCTCCGGCAGTACGAGCTCCCGGCCTCCGCACCGCACGACGACCCTATGCGTCGCCCTCCGCAGAATGGCAAGCTCGGACTGCGGGAGGATCCCGCACCGCGCCAGATGGGCCACGACCACGGGCTCGCGATCGTCGATGCTCGTCACGCGCGCAAGCGATCCCGGCGAGACGTCCCACAGCTGGGACGCGGCTCGGGCCATGCGGCTGCGGCCAAAAATCGGATGGCCGTGTGGATCGCGTGCTGGATGACCCAAATATGCGGCGAGTCGTGCCGACACGTCTTCGGAGATCGCATGTTCGATGCGCTCGGCTTCCCGGTGAACGCGTTCCAACGGCACCCGCAACGCGGCATGCAGGAACGTCTCCACCAGCCGGTGCCGGCGCACCATGCGCAGGGCCAGCCGCCGACCCTTCGGGGTCAACCGCAGCGAATCCGTCCGGCGCCGAGCGGGCTCAATCAACCGCTGCCGCTCCAACATGCGCTTAAACTTGCTCACCGACGCGCGGGTCACGCCCAGATACCGTGCCAGGTCGACCGCGCGAACCGGACGCTGTTCAGCCAGCTGGTAGATGACCTTAACGTAGTCTTCGCGGGCCCGCTCGGGCGACCGGTCTTCGGTCCTCATCACCTGGGTCGGGCCTGTCTTGTGTTAACCATGGTTAACATCCGGCCTTCACCGGCGGGCCGTTAACTCCTCGTCGCACGTCAGCCGCCCGGGGCAGTAGCCGGCGCCGCCCGCGTCGTATGGCCGGGTATGGACACGCGGTCGCGCAGGCTGCTCTACCGCTTTGTGACGCGGATCGTTCCCCTTGCGGCGGTGCGCCTGCGCCGGCTTCGGCGCCGCGCGGCTCTCATTCCCGATCCCCCCCTGCGCCGCCAAGCGCTCGACAGCCTGGCGCACAAAGATTTCCACGTGCACGGCGGGTGCATACTGGCAACCTTTCTCCCCCCGCATCTGGTGCCGGCGTACGTTGACCTCGTCGCCGCCTACGAGACTGCCGTGGATTACCTCGACAACCTCAGCGACCGAATGGGCCTGCGCGACGAAACCGACATCCGGGCGCTCCACGAGGCTTTGCTGGATGCCGTCCGGCCGGGTGCTCCCCAGCGTGACTATTTCCGGCATCGTTGCACGGGCGACGGGGGATACTTACGCGGGCTGGTCGCGCAAACCCAAGATAGGTTTGCGGTGCTGGCCGGATACGATCAAGCCGCGGACCACATCCTGGAGGCCACACGGCGCTATTGCGAGCTGCAGGTACTCAAACATTTGGCCCCTGGCGACCGCGAACGGCGGTGCGCGCTGGCTTTCGATCAGGTCGCGCCGGATCTGCAGTGGTGGGAAGGGGCGGCGGCGTGCGGCTCCACCTTGCCTGTCTTCGCCCTCGCTTTCGCTGCGGCCCTGGGCTACTCTCGGCGGCAGGCGGTACAGCTGCACGCCGTCTACGTGCCCTACATTGCGGCGCTCCACATTTTGCTGGATTACTTCGTCGACCAAAGCGAGGACGCGGCCCATAATGAGCTCAACTTCGTGGCATGTTATGGCAGCCCGCAGGCAGCCCTTGCAGGCCTCCTCGGCGTCGCGCGGCGCGCGGCAGCACGCGCCGCGTCGGCGCCGGATGCGGAGAGGCACCTGTTCGTGGTCCAAGCGATGTGCGGCTTTTACGCGACGCGGCCCGCTATCCGACAACAAGGTCTGGAGGATCACGCCCGCGAGATTGCGGCTGCAGTCGGCCTCCGGCTCGACTCCTCGCTCCGCACAGGCCGGGGGCCGCTCGCCCTGGCTGCCCTGGCCGCGCTCTACGAACGTGCGGTGCGCGGGATGGGATTGGCGCGCATGCTATAATGGAGAGTGCCGAGCGTGCCGGACGGCCGCGGGCGTCCACGTGACGCCCGAGGAAAGTCCGGGCTCCACAGGGCACGGGTGCCAGCTAACGGCTGGTCGGGGCAACCCGAAGGAAAGTGCCACAGAAACATACCGCCGTCTGCGCGCGAGCGCACACGGTAAGGGTGAAATGGTGCGGTAAGAGCGCACCGGCCGCGCCGGAAGGCCGCGGCCGGGTAAACCCCACCCGGAGCAAGACAGCCGGAATGCTGGCAACAGTACGGGCGGCCCGTCCGAATCCGGCGCAACGTCGCACGAGGGATCCGGTGACGGATCCCCTAGAGAGATGGCCGTCGGCGTTCGCACGAACGCCACAGAACCCGGCTTACAGGCACGCTCGGCTGGTGTACCTCCGAATGCGCGTCAGTCCGGCAGGTCCGTCAGCGGCTTGCGCCAGGCAAACCCTTCGTCCCAGCGGTGCCAGTAGGCGATCTCGGGTTCGCCCACCTTCCAACACAGGTTGACGATCTCGCCGCCGGCGTGCGCCGGAAAGTCGACGAGACCCAGATCAAGATCCTTCACCGTTCCGCCCAGGCCGTGGATCTCTTCGATGAGCGCCACGACCAAGGCTTCATACTCCCGGACTTGGTGTACGAGGTGCGCGGTCCGGACGCCCTGCGGCCAGTGTCCTCCAACAGCATGCAGTTCGAGGCGAGCCACCGCGGCTTCGCGGCGCGCTGCGAGCATTTTCTGAACCAGAGCGCTCACGCGGGGTAGGAGCGCATTGGCCTCCTCCAGGCGGAAGGTCCTCACGACGCCTGTCATTCGGCGCCGCGCGGTGCGTTTCCGGCGGGGTGGACGCACTTCGGCCGCCAAGTACATGCCCCGTGGGCCTTGCACCAGAGACGGCAGGACAGGGGCGCCGGCCTCACCCGGAGCGCGGCATGCATTTTGTCGTGGTCACCGGCGTCTCAGGTGCCGGCAAAAGCCAGGCCGCAAAGTGCCTTGAGGACCTCGGGTACTTCTGCGTGGACAACCTGCCGCCCAGCCTCATCCCCAAGTTCGCAGAGCTGTGCGCGGTCAGCCCCAACCTGCGCCACGTCGCGGTGGTCTTGGACATCCGGAGTGAAGAAGTCTTCGGCGACCTGCTCGGCAACCTGCGCGCCTTGGCGCGTGACAACGTTCCGTATCGCGTCATTTTCCTGGACGCCAGCGACGACGTCCTCGTGCGCCGCTTCTCCGAGACGCGGCGCAAACACCCCCTGGCCGGCCGCGGGCGCGTCAGCGACAGTATCGCCGCGGAGCGGGAAGAGCTCAAACCGATTCGCGATGCGGCGGACGTCATCATCGATACCTCAACCCTCACGCTGGCCGGCCTGAAGGAGAAACTGGCACACGCCGTCGGCGGTTTGACCGACGAGCGGTCGCTCAGCGTGTCCGTCGTTGCCTTCGGCTACAAGTACGGCATTCCGCTGGACGCGGACCTCGTGTTCGATGTCCGCTTCCTCCCCAATCCCAACTACGTGCCGGAGTTGCAGCCGTTGACAGGCGATCATCCGGCAGTCGTACGCTACCTCGAGCGGTCACCCGAGGTGCGCGCCTTCACGACCCGGCTGCTCGATTTCGTGGACTTTCTCTTGCCGCAATTCGTCCACGAGGGCAAGTCGCACCTGACGATCGCCGTGGGATGCACCGGCGGCCGGCACCGTTCGGTGTACGTCGCCAACTGCCTGGCGCGCCATGTGCGCTCCAAACGCATCCGCGCCTATGTCGAGCACCGCGATGCGCAACGCTGACACGCTCCCCCAGATCCGCCGCTTTTTGACCTGGCTGCGGCCCGGTATGAAGCTTAAACGCTGGCTGCTGCTGGCTCTCGTGGGTGCGTTTTTCATCTTGGACGGTTTTGGACGTCTGCTGAAAGACTACGACTTCAACTTCCACATCAACGATACGATCGATCGCCTCGTCGGCCCGCGGGTCCCCGACCCGGTTCTGGTTGTCGTCTTCGTCGCGGGCGGCGCGGCGCTTGTCTACTACGGGATCCGCCAATGGATGCGGTCCATCGTCGCAGTCGTCAGTCCTCACGCCGGGCAGCGTCTCATCGAGGTGATCTACGAGCGCCGCCAGCTGGATCGCGGCTACCGTCTCGTCGCCATCGGCGGCGGTACCGGGTTGAGCACGGTCCTGCGCGGCCTCAAGCAGTACACGACGAACCTGACGGCCATCGTCACCGTCACCGACGACGGAGGCAGCAGCGGCCGGCTGCGAACCGAGCTCGGCGTGCTCCCACCGGGGGACATTCGGAACTGTCTCGTTGCGCTCGCCGACAGCGAATCCACGATGGCTGAACTTTTCCAGTACCGTTTCCGCGAGGGTGACGGGCTCGTCGGCCATTCGTTCGGCAACCTCTTCATCGCCGCCATGTGCGGCATCGCCGGCGATTTCGACCGAGCCATCCGGGAAAGCAGCCGCGTTCTGGCCATCAAGGGCCGGGTACTGCCCTCGACCCTCGCCAACGTCTCCTTGGAGGCGACCCTGGCCGACGGGACGGTCGTGGCCGGGGAGACGCACATCTCCCGCTCCCCGCAACCCATCCGGCGCCTGCGCCTCGTTCCGGCACAGTGCCAGGCCTTACCTGAAGCCGTCGAGGCCATTTTGGCCGCCGACCTCGTCATCTTGGGACCGGGTAGTTTATACACGAGCATCATGCCGAATCTGCTCGTGCCCGGCATTGCCGAGGCGATTGAGCGCTCGCGCGCCGCCAAGGTTTTCGTCTGCAACATCATGACGCAGCCGGGTGAGACGACCGGCATGACCGCCAGCGACCATGCGCTGGCCGTTGTCGAAACGACCGGGCGGCGTCTCTTCGATCGCGTCATCGTCAATACCGGACGGGTGAGCCGCCTCTTGGGGCAGTACGAGCGTGACGGCGCGTTTCCCGTGGCTCCGGATATTGAGACCCTCGAAGCGCTGGGTTTCTCCGCCATTACCGGGGACTTCATCGCCGAGGACCACCAGGTGCGCCACGACCCCACGAAACTTGCCGTCGCCCTTCTGAAAATCGCCGAAGAGCGCGGCGAGCGCTCCTCGATCAACGCCTTGCTCGGGACGGCACCGCGCCGTCACAGGGCATCATAGGCGCGGCCGAAAGACCAATGCCGCACCCAGCGTCTGCGCCGCAGCCTCCACAAGTTCCGGCGCCCGCCGCATCGCCTCCGCGAGCGTCATGGGTCCGCGCACGAGCGGTAACGCAAGTCCTATGCCTGCGCTCTCCAGGTCCGACTGCGAGCACTCGATGCTGCCGGCAATCGCAGCTACCGGAATCTTGTGCCGGCGGGCCCGGGCCGCCACGGCGGCCGGAGCCTTGCCCGCCAGCGTTTGATCGTCCAGCTTCCCTTCGCCTGTCACAACCAGCGCGATACCTTCCAGGCGGCGATCGAAATCCAGGAGATCCAGCACCAACTCCGCCCCGGGACGCAAAACCGCACCGGCCAACGCCATGAAGCCAGCTGCGGCGCCGCCCGCCGCCCCCGCCCCCGGCACGTCGCGCACGTCGACACCGGTTGTCGCACGGAGCACATCCGCGTAGCGTCGCAGAGCGGCTTCCAGCACCCGCACGGCTTCCGGGGAGGCGCCCTTCTGCGGCCCGTAGACAGCGGCCGCCCCGCGCGGTCCGCACAGGGGGTTGCGCACATCGCAGGCGACCTCGATCTGTACGCCTGCGAGGCGCTCGCGAAGTTTCCCCGGTTCAATGCGCGCCACGCGCGCTAGGCCGGCCCCGCCTTCCGGTACTGGGTCTCCTGTCTCATCCACGAACGATGCGCCTAAGGCGGCCAGTGCTCCCGCGCCACCATCCACGGTCGCACTCCCCCCGACGGCCAGGATGATGCGCCGGGCTCCCGCAGCGACTGCAGCGGCGATCAGTTCCCCGGTTCCCCGGGTTGACGCCGTGAGCGGATCATTGCGCCCGGGCGGCACGCGGGCCAGGCCGCTGGCCTGTGCGAGTTCCACCACGGCCGTGCGGTCCGCCAGCAACGCGTAGGCGGCATCGATCCGGGCGCCCTGCGGCCCGGTCACCGTTTCGTGCACGAGACGGCCACCGGCGGCAGCCCGGATAACCTCCGCCGTGCCGTCTCCTCCGTCCGCGACGGGGACGCAGTCGATCCGGGCGCCGGCAAGCTTGCGCTGCAAGCCGGCGGCGATCAAGCGCGCCGCGTGCGGGGCGCTGAGGCTGCCTTTGAACTTATCCGGAGCGACGCAGATGCGCACCGCGCGGGTCAGCGCCGCACGCGACCCAAAACGTCGGGGTTGAGGGCGTTGGGCGGAACGCCGCCGGCAAAGAACGTGACGACGTTCTGCGCCGCCATTTCCGCCATCTTTGACCGCGTCGCGATGCTCGCGCTGCCGATGTGCGGCAGCAAGACCGTGTTGGGCAGCGCCGCCAGGCCGGGTGCCAGGCGCGGTTCGTGCTCGTAGACGTCAAGACCGGCGCCGGCGATCGTTCCCTCCTTGAGGGCCGCCACCAAGGCGGCTTCGTCAATCACCGGACCTCGCGAGGTGTTGACGACAATCGCCGTGCGCTTCATCTTGCCCAGCGCCGCGGCATCGATGAGATGGTGGGTTTGCGGCAGCAGCGGCACGTGGAGAGAGATGAAGTCACTCTGCCGCAGCAGCTCGTCGAGCGTCACGTAGCGCGCCTCCAGGCTTCGTTCCACATCTTCCGGCGCTCGAAGCGCGTCGTGGTAGAGCACCGTCATCTCGAACCCTCGCGCGCGCCGTGCGACGCCCCGCCCAATGCGGCCGAAGCCGATGATGCCCAGCGTCGCATGGTGGACATCGTGCCCCAGCAGCTGCATGATGCCCCATCCCGTCCAGCGTCCGCTGCGCGTCAGTGCATCGGCTTCGACGACGCGCCGTGCGGTTGCCAGGATGAGCGCAAAGGCCAAATCGGCGGTGGTATCGTCGAGCACCCCCGGGGTGTTCGTCACGACGACGCCGGCCTGGGTCGCGGCCGTAAGATCGACGTTGTCGTAGCCGACGGCGACGTTCGCGACGATCTTCAGGCTGGGCAGCGCAGCCAGCACGGCCGCGTCAATCCTCTCGGTCAAAAGACACACCAGGGCGTCCTTGCCGCGTGCGTTGTCGATCAACTCCTGCGTCGTCGGCGGGCGATCGTGGGGCCACACGCTGACCTCGCAGTGGGCGCGCAACAGGGCCAACCCGGCCTGCGGGATGTTGCGGCTGACGAAGACCTGAGGCTTTGCCATGTCTATCCCAAAGGCGCCGGTTTCGGACGCCCGGTGTGGCCCAGCTTTGCCGAGATCTCAGCCGCCGTCTGGACGACCGCTCGCGTGAGACGCTCCTTGTGTAGAACGCTGTGCTGGTTCAGTCGGGGTACGGAGAGCGCAATGGCCGCCACAGGCTTGCCGGAAAAGTTCAGGAGCGCCGCCCCGACGCCGTAGAGGCCGTCTTCGGTCTCCTCGTTGTCTTCGGCGTAGCCGTGGCGGCGGATACGTTCCAGCTCGGTCCGCAGCGTCTCGGGGTCTGTGATCGTGTTCTTTGTGAAGCGCGCCAGCGGACGCGCGTTGATGATCCGGTCGGCTTCCGCGCGGTCGACGTTGGCCAAAAGAGCCTTGCCAATGGCGGTGCTGTGAATGGGATGTCGCGTTCCGATGTCGGCTTGCAGGTGCACCGTCCGGCGGACATCGATCTTGTCGATGTACACCACCTCGACGTCATCCAAGACCCCCAGGAAGGCTGTCTCCCCCAGGCTGTTCGCCATTTGCTCCAGGTAAGGCTTGGCCGCCGCGTGGGCCTCCAATGAACGTAAGATACCGCACCCCACCTCGAACGCACGCATGCCCAGTGAGTAGCGGGCGGTGTCCGGGTTCCAGCGCACAAAGCCCCGGCCGCGCAGAGTCTGGAGAATGCGGTGCACGCTGCTCTTGGAGAGGCCGATTGCCTGGCCCAGTTCCCGGACGCCGACCTCTTTGGTCTGCGAGCCGAGGTACTCCAAGATCACGAGAGCCCGATCCACCGAGTTGACCTTGGACTCGCCCCGCGGTTTTGGGGGAACCTGCATTTCACCCGAGCTCACAGCCACGGCTGCCTCCTCGCCCACGTCCCCGCCGCCCGCACTGGGGAGCGCGGCAAAACGAACTCCGGCGGCGCCCTCATGGCTTTTCAACGCCCTTCCAAACGGGACGCGGGCCGTCTGGGCGCCTTTCCGGGACAGGGGTTCCGCCATGCGCCAGGCTGTTCCTGGCGGTCAAACGCTAGGCCGGCGATAGCACGAAGTTGACGTTGGCCGTTGTTTGATTGGCCTTCACCTGAACGGTCTGCTGGGGCGGCGGCGCATACCCCGGTGGGGGATTCACGGAAACCGTGGCCGGCGAGAGCTGGTCGGTCACCGGCACCCCGGTCACGACGTATGATCCGTCGGCACCGCTGGTGGCTTGGATAACACTGTCCACCACGATTGTTGCATTGGCAACCGGCTGACCGGCCGTGTTCGTGATGCGTCCGCTAATCGTTCCGTAATTACCGACCATGGCCGCCGGGTTGGAGCAGGCCGCCAAGACACAGGCCGCTGCGACGACAGCCAGCCCGCCGCATGGTCTCATGGTATGCTTCGCATGACCTCCATCATGGAGCGAGGGCCGCCTCTCTTACCTGGCGCCACAGCCTCCTCCTTGCGCCTGGAAGCCTTGGCGCCCGCGGGTCTGCCCGGAACCCATCCGGCTCGGCCCTGCAGGCGGGAGATCGCACCTGCCTTCGGGTGCTCCTGCCATCACCCCACACCGAGGGCCTGATGCTGCCCGCACCGGAGCGCCCCGCCCTCCAGCCCCTAGTCTCCGCGGGAGAACAGCCTGTGGCGCGCCCAGCCCAACACGAGCAAACCGCCGCCGATGACGGCCAGCCACCCGGCCGCGTCAACGATTCCCGAGGCCGTTTGAATTGAGCCGCCGCACAACTGCGCGACACCGTTCGTCAGTGCATAATCCAGCCGGCCCAGCGGGCTCGAGCTTTTTCCCGCCACCGCCTCCATTTCCGCGGCAACGGCGGAGGGTTCCCAGGCCGGTGACTGGTCGATGCCGGCCAAGCGTCCGTCAGGTGCGACAATCAGCAGCATCGCGTTGTGGATGATGTCACCATCCGGGCTTTGGATCATCGACACCCCCGCCGACCGGATAAAGTTCGCGACCTGTGCAGGCTCGCCGGTCAGCAACAACCAGCGCCCGCCGTGGACTCCGTGCGTGCGGGCGTAGGCAGCCAGGACGGGCGGTGTATCGGTTGTGGGATCGATCGAGACCTCGACGAGGGTGTAGGTCGAGGGCGGCAAGAGGCGATCCAGGACACCAAACTTCTGGGTGATGATGGGGCACTCGTCGTGGCAGCGCGTGTAGATGAACCCCACCAGGACCGTCTGTCCGGTAAAGTCCGCAAACCGCACCCGGCGGCCGTTTTGGTCCACAAACTGCGTGGCCGGCATGGCCATCCCGGGCTGGAGCGGCGTCACGCGTACATCGAACGGATTGGGCGGTGGCGCCGTACCGGCCATGAACAGCGCGGCAAGCAAAACCACAAAAATCATCGAATCACACCGCGATGGCCATCCCCACGCCTTTCCCGCCGGGCTTAAGCCCCCGCGAACGGCGGCAGCTGCTCGCCATGCGCTCGTGGTCGCGTCGCGAGCGGGCAGTCGTCGTCCGCGGCCTGTGGGGCCGCATTGCCATTGCCGCCGAGCCGGCGGTGTTGGCGTGTCTGTTTGCCGTCTTGACGATTGCTATGCTCCGCATGGCCGCCGACCCGACCGGTGCCCATGCCGGCTTGCAGCTTCTCGCACCGGTTTTCGGCCTAGGTGCGTTAGGTTTCGTTGTCTACGCGGTTCTCCTGCTGCGTGCTCCGTTGCGCGCTCTACGCGAAACGTACCAGCCGATCTTCATCGTGGACGGGTACATTCGAACCCGCGGCCGCGACGACCTGTCACCGCGCGGTCACAACGGCTACGTCGCCGTGCTCCTCCCCGACCGTCGCATCGCATGCGAATGGCCGTCCCTGGGCGAAGGCGACCTGCCCGCGCAGACCATCCCGGCCCTAGTGGAGTTCAGCGAGTTCGGCGGCATTCACACGATCGACGGACGTCCCACCGGCATTGTGCCGCCGGATTTTGCCAATATCGGCGTCGGGTCCAACCGGCCGCCAGGCAGCCGCCGGGTGCCCTAGAAGCTCCCCGAGAGAGGCACTCGGACCGTCTCACTCGCGGGCCAGACGTGGAATTCGTGGGCGTAGTAGATCGAGATGAAGCCCATGAAGAAAATAAGAAGCACGCACATACCGAAGAGGTAACGCACCAGCAGCGGCATTCCCCGGCTCTGCGCGATCTCGTACTGAGAATGATCGTACCCGGCAGTCATCGTGTTCTCTCCGATCTCTCACGTGCCCCGCAGAGGCATCACATCCGCCCCAGCTTCCCCAGCGCCACGAGCACGACCTCGACACAGCCGACCGTCAGCAGGACCATCATGATTTTCGTCACGTGATCCTCCAACGCCGTTTTGCGCCACTCTGCCCGTAAGACGATGAGGGCCGTGGCGCCCACAATCAGGGCCCCGATGAGGGCGATACCGCGCAGGACCAGGTTCAGCTCCATGTCGCGCCTCCGCTGCGTCAGTAAATGTAGAACAGGAAGAAGAGCGCCACCCAGATGACGTCGACAAAGTGCCAGTACAGCGTCGCTGCGGTCAAACCAAAGTGGCGCTGCTGCGTGTACGTGCCGCGCAGGGTTTGGATGAAGACCGTGATGAGGTAGATGACGCCGATGAGCACGTGGAAGCCGTGTAGCCCGGTCAGGGTGAAGAACGACGCACCGAACGTACTGCCCGCCCACGTGTCGTGCAGGTGCGTGTACTCGTACGCCTGGCCGGCGAGGAACAGCGAGCCTAGCACGATTGTCGCCAGGATGAATGCGACGAACTGTCGGCGCCGGTCGCGACGGATGCCCTCCATCGCATAGTGCATCGTTGCTCCGCTGCCAAACAGGACCATCGAGTTGACCGCTGCGAGGTACAGGTAGGGGCGCTCGATCCCGGGCGGCGGCCACACCGGCGCCACATCGCGCAGGTACAGGTACGAAAAGATGAAGTCGCCGAAGATGACGCAGTCGCTGATGAGGAAAAAGAGAAACCCCAGCAGGCGCTGACTGCTGACGTCGGCATACTCGGCGTCGCTGGGGACGTGGAGGGCTTTGGCCATCGCCTAGTGCACCGGCACCGTCGCCAAGTCTTGACGGATGTTGGCGTACGGCAGGGGCGCTCCGTACTCGTACGGTCCGGAGAGAACGATCGGAATGTCTTTGAAGTTGTAGTACGGCGCAGGCGACGGAATCATCCACTCCAGCGTGCGGGCGCCCCACGGATTGGGCCCCGCGATCTCGCCGTGACGGGCGCTGCGCAACGCATTGTACAGGAAGATGAGGAACGAGAAGCCGAGCACGAACGCCGAGATGGAGACGAACTCGTTCGTCCCGGCGTACACCGGATCGTAGGTCGCCACGCGGCGCGGCATGCCGAGCAGCCCGATCCAGTGCATGGGCAGGAAGGTCGCGTTGAACGCCGTGAACATCAACCAGAAGTGGATCTTACCCAGCCGCTCGTCTAACAGGCGGCCGGTCATCTTCGGCCACCAGTAGTACAACCCGGCAAAGATGCCAAACACGCTGCCGCCAAACAAAACGTAGTGCAGGTGCGCGACGACGAAATACGTCCCGTGCTCATGGATATCGGCCGGCACCGAGGCCAGCATGATACCGGTGATGCCGCCGAACGTAAACGTCGACAAGAAGCCCAGCACGAACAAGAGCGGTGTGTCGAGACGTATCTTGCCGCCCCACAGCGTCGCGACCCAGCTGAAGATCTTGATGCCGGTGGGAATGGCGATGGCCATCGTCAGCGCCATGAAGAGCAGCTGCTCCCAGTGCGCCAGCCCGCTCGTGAACATATGGTGCGCCCAGACCATGAACGACAACAGGCCGATCGCCGCCGAGGAGTAGGCGATCATCTTGTAGCCGAAGATCGGCCGCCGCACGAAGGTCGGGATGATCTCCGAAACGATCCCGAACGCCGGCAGGATCATGATGTAGACCGCAGGGTGCGAGTAAAACCAGAAGACGTGCTGCCACAGCACGGGGGCCCCGCCGCGCGCGACGTTGTAGAACGGGACGCCGAATGTCCGCTCGATGAATAGGCCGGCCAGGGCCGCGGATAGATTGGCGGTGGCGATCATCGACAGCAGGGCCGTCGTCCCGGTCGCCCAGACGAAGAGCGGCATGCGGGTGTACGTCATCCCGGGCGCGCGCATCTTCACAATGGTGACCAGGAAGTTGAGGCCGGTGATCGTGGCTGAAACGCCGATGAGGAAGATCGCCAAGCACCACAGGCTGGTCCCAAACGGCATCTGCAGCGAAATCGGCGGGTACTCCGTCCAGCCCGCCTGCGGCGCACCAAAGAGGAAGCTGGCAAACAGCAGAATGCCGGCTGGCGGAAAGAGCCAGAAACTGAGCATATTGAGCCACGGGAACGCAACATCCCGCGCCCCGATCTGCAGGGGCATGACCAGGTTGCCGAAGCCGCCGGTCAAAAGCGGGATGATGACCAGCCAGACCATCGCCGAGCCGTGGACGCTGTATGCCTCGTTGTACGTCTCAACGCTCAAGACGTGGTTGTTGGGCCCCATGAGCTGGGCCCGCATGAGCTCGGCGAGCAACCCGGCCAAAATGAAGAACAGACCGCCGGTGATGAAGTACTGGACGGCGATCACCTTGTGGTCGAGGCTAAAAATGTACTTCTTGACGAAGCTGTCCGGCGGCGGGTGGATGTGCCCGCCGACGTGGCTCGCGACGGTACCGACGGGTGCGCTCTGCTCGTTCATACGTTCTACTCCTTCCGCCTTCAGTGCAACGTCTTCAGGTAGGCGACGAGGTTTGCAATGTCTTTGGCCGTCAGGCCGTTGGCTTGCATGTTCGGCATGACACCCATGTCGCCGTGGGCGCCGTGTTCCAAAATGTCGACGACGTTGTCCGGAGTGGCCGGCTTGCCGGTCACAAGACGCGGATGGGCGGGATCGTGGAAGAGATTCGCCAGACCCGGCCCGACCTTCCGCTGTGCGAAGGGGGCCGCGTTGTGACATAGGGTGCACTTGGCCGCAAACAGCGCCTGCCCGGCCGCGGCATTCCCAGCTGCCAGATTGATCGGCGCGACGCCGGCTGCAGCGCTGCGGCCCGCCTGCACCTGCTGTGCATACCAGCGGTCGAAGTCGGGCTTGGATTGCACGACGACGGTGCCCCACATGTGAGAGTGGCCCAGGCCGCAGAACTCGCTGCAGACGATGCGAAACGTCCCGATCTCGCGCGGCGTGAAGTGAATGGGGACGACCATGCCCGGAATCATGTCTTGCTTGAGGCGGAATTCGGGAATCCAGAACCCGTGAATGACGGCACCCGTCGCGACGTCCGTCGTCTCCTCGGCCGACGTGATGTCCAGCGTGACGGGGACCCCGACCGGCAGATGCATCTCATTCATAACGGACTGCGTCAGACCCGGGTAGCGGAACTCAAAGTAAAACTTATGGCCGATCGCTTCCATGGTGACGGCGCTGGCGGCGGCCTGACCCGTGGGGTAGTACAATGGGATGACCAGGTAGCTGACAACCGCAAGAGCGATCAGCAGAAGAGCCGGGATGACCGTCCAGACCGTTTCCAGCAACCGGCTCTCGTGGATGGGCGAGCCGACCGCGTCCATTGGCTCGTCGGGCCGGTGCCGGTAGCGCACGACAAAGTAGAGCATCAAGCCGTTGACGTAGACGAGAATCGGGACACTGAAGAAGGCGCAAAACTTGAAAATCCAGTCAATGGGAAGGCTGACGGTCGAGGCTTCGGGCAGGTAGCGGTCAACCGGAAAGACCGCCACGCCGTACATGAGGGCGGCACTGATGACACCCAGCAGAATCACGACTCGCCAAAATCCGGCGTCGAGGTGATCGCGTGACGTTGTCTTCACTCGCTCTGCGCTTTCCCCGGCGAGTCCTTACGCACCGCCTGCCGGGCATCCTCGCGGTGCGGCATGCCGAAGGTGGGAGTCGAACCCACACGAGGGGTTGCCTCGCGCGATTTTGAGTCGCGTGCGTCTGCCAGTTCCGCCACTTCGGCGCTGTCTTTCCCCTCTTTGGCGCGCGGCTCCGCCCTCCTGGTCGACTTCAGTCGCCGGGCTGGGGCAATCGCGCGGCCAGCGGCAGGCACGCCGCAGCAAGAATGGAGGACATCACCAGCTCCAGCCGCAGTCCCGTGCGGGGCCCGACACCTGCGTACGTCAGCCAGGCGCTAACCGCGGCCGGTGCCGTAATGGCGCCGCTGCTCGAGAGCATGGTCAAAAATCCGGTGGCCGAGCCCGAGATGGACGGCGTGACGTAGCGGAGCAGGAGGGCATTGGGGAGCGCACTGCCCAGGCCGATGCCACAGCCGGCTACGGCAAAGGCAACTAAAGCCGCGGCCGGCACCTGTACGACCCCAAGCAGTGCTTCGCCTACCGCCAGTGCCGCCAAAGCCGCCGCTAAGATGGTGCTCGGCGGTATGCGACGTACCAGGGAGCTGCCTGCGCCTTGGCCTGCCCCCAGCGGAATGGCCAGCGCCAGCAGGGCGAGTCCCGCCTGTGCCGCGCTCGCACCAAATTCCGTCATGTAGTACGCCGCTGCATACATTGTCAGAGAAAAGATCGGGATACCCGTTATCACGGCAAGCGTGTACAGCCGGCGCGGCCCCGCGCCGGCAAAGACGGCCGGATCAAACAGCGGCTCGCGGATCCGCCGTTCCCACACAACCGCCAAGGCGCCCCCGGCCAAGGCCCCTCCGAGCCAGACCCACGCACCCGGTGCGGCAGCGTTGGCGGCAGCCATGAGACATACTGCAACGACCGCAATGCCAACAAGCCCCGGGACGTCAAACGCGATGCGCTGCGGTATGACGCGATCCGGTTCCAGTCGCCACGTGAGCAGGAGGGCAAGCGCGGCCAGCGGCACGCCTAACCAGAAGATGAGATGCCACGGGTACGGCAATCGCCACACGATACCCAGGTCGACGAGTACCCCGCCGGCAAGCGCACCAATGACGCCCGCGAGGGCGAACATGCCATACAGCGCATAGAGGGCCGGATTGCGGCGCTCTTGGGGAAGCCGTTCCCCGACAAGCGCAATCGCCGCCGGCTGCAAGGCACCCGCCCCGAGCGACTGCACGACGCGTCCTGCTACCAGCTCCGGCAGCGAGCGCGCCAGTGCACACAGCACCGAGCCGGTTCCAAAGAACAGGAGCGCACCCGCGAAGGTCCGGCGACGGCCACGCGCGTCCGACAACTTTCCCGCCACGGGTTGGGCCACAAGGGATCCCGTCGCATAGACAGCCATCACCCAGCCGACCTGAGCCAGGGTTGCGCCCAGCGACTGGGCAATGTTCACAAGCGACGGCGCGATGATCGTTATCTGAAGCGCCCGCAGGAACATGCCGAGCAGAAGCGGGGTGAGGACACCTCGCGAGCGGTACGGCGGCGCCTCGGGTCTGGGTGCCCCGGCCTCGATACCCGGCGCCGCCGGCGTGAGACCTTCGCGAGTTTTCACCCGATAACGCGGTCCACAACCATGGCGCTAAACAGCAGGGCAAGGTAGAGCATCGAGAAGCGGTAGAGCCAACCTTCGCTGCGCTTGGTTCCGGTTCGCGCCACCCACACGGCGCCGGCGACGAAAAGCGCGTTCAACACGAGCGCCGCTCCCAAGTACGGCATGCCCATGAGGTGCAACGGGACCAATGCGATCGTCAGGGCAACGAGCACCCCGCTGTAGACGAGAATCTGCCTTTTGGTGACCGCCTCGCCCCGCACCGAGGGCAGCATGGGAATGCCGACCCGTGCGTACTCGTCCTTCTTCATGAGAGCCAGGCTCCAAAAGTGGGGCGGCGTCCAGATGAAGACGATGAGGAAGAGGGCATACGCCGTCAGGCCCAGGTGCCCGCTGACGGCAGCCCAGCCGACCAGAGGAGGTATGGCACCGGCAGCGCCCCCGATGACAATGTTCTGCGGCGTCGTTCGTTTGAGCCACAGCGTGTAGACGAAGACGTAGTACAGGATGCCGGCCAGGGCTAACACCGCGGCCAGCAGGTTCACGGCGATCCCAAACACCACGCACGCGGCAACGCCCATCGCGATACCAAAGGCCAATGCTCGTCCGGGGCTGACGCGGCCGCTTGGGATCGGACGCAGACGCGTCCGCGACATCAGTGCGTCGATGTCACGGTCGAGATACATGTTGATACTTGCCGACGACGCCGACGCAAGCGCGCCCCCAACCAGCGTCCAGATCACAAGCCACAGCCGCGGATGCCCCCGTGACGCCATGAGCATGGCGGTCAAGGTTGTAAACAGCAACAGGCTCATGACGTTGGGCTTTGTCAACTCGACGTAACTGCGCACGCCGGTCCATGCTGCGGATGCGTCCCTCAAAGGACTCCGCGACCAGCACCGGTATGCGGTCACGACGAGCAGCGAGCCCAGCGCGACGCCGATCGCTTGGTGAAGCGAACGTAGAGCGGCCGGTAGACCGAGCACGACGGTTGCCATGCCGAGGCCGACCTGTAGTCCAACCGTCACACCGGCTGCCGCAACCAGGCGCCGGACATCGCGCGGCGTGCGGGGACTCGCAAAAGCGACGCCAACCAACGCCAGGACCGCAGCCAATGTCGCGTATGCCCCGAAGCGGTGCAGCATGTGAATGCGGGCCAGCGGCCAGGCCGCCTCGGTCCAGCCTCGGCACAACGGGAGGCCCGGACACGCCGCCCCGGCGTGCGACGCACTCATATAGCCGCCGGCGACGATTGTGAAGAAGGCACCCAGCGCGGCCGCGAGTGCACACCATGCGACCGGTGGAGGAACCGCGCAGACCGCCGCCGCGTCCGAAGTCGCATCCCGGCCCGACGCGTACCAGACCAAGAGGAGTGTCACGAATGTCGCCACGCCGACAACCAGGTGGGCCGCAACGCTGGGCGGATTGTTTGCATAGCGAATTGTCGCCGCACCCAGGAGGATCTGCACGACGACCATGCCCAGGGCGATCCATGCCAAGCGGGCCACCTCTGGCCGTTGGCGGCGCACGCGCCACGCAGCCAAAAACGTCGCGCCGATCAAGATAGTCAGCAGGACCGCGCCGTCCCGGTGCAGCCATTCGTACGCCACGCCGCCGGAGAGGCCCGGAAACCAAACGCCGCGACAGCGCGGCCAGTCGGGGCACGTCATGCCCGCACCGTTAATGCGGACAATGCCTCCCCAGACGACGAGAGCGAACGCAAAGAGCGCCGCCAGGGCGCTGACGATTCTCAGGTGCAGGACCGGCTTTGGGGACGCAGCCATCATATGTTTGCAGACCGCCTTCGCAGCGCGTAGCCAGCCTTTCCTGTGCTTGCGTGTGCGCCCCGTCCGGCCGGCCTGCTACTGCGGTCGGTCGCCGCTCGTCCTTCGCACTCCGCCCGCTGCCCGGTCCCACAGAACTCCCACTGCCAGGCTGCCGTCTGCCGGCGCTCACCGGCGCCGCTTGCCGCTGTCGCACTGCCACACAATCGCAGATAGGCTGGGCGCATGTGGCCGATGTGCCCAGCCCAGCCTGCCGACGATCCACTTGGCGCCGCACCGCCGTGGGCGGGCGGGCAGGTCGCAGGTGGTCGCTCGAGCATCCGCGCAGCATGTCCCAAGATGGCCCGACTCATCCTACCGGCACCGCAACCACGCCGCGCCGAGCTCTTTGTTCCCGGCGACAAGTCGCTCACGCATCGGGCCCTTCTCCTTGCCGCCATCGCGGACGGCATCACGGACATCACGAACCCCAATCGGGGAGCCGATGTCGCCGCGACGATGCGCGCTCTCCGCATGCTGGGTGTCTGGGTGCGCAAGACGCCGGACGGCGTGCGCGTGCGAGGCACCCAAAGCTTCGTGTCGCCGCGCGGCACCATCGATTGCGGCAATTCGGGAACGACGATGCGGCTTGTGGCCGGCCTTGCCGCCGGACTGGTCGATGCAACGCTGGACGGCGATGAGAGTCTGCGCCGTCGCCCGATGGAGCGCGTCGCGCGTCCTCTCCGCGCAATGGGAGCCCGCATCCTCACCGGTCCGCACGGCCGGCCGCCCGTCACGCTCGTGGGGCGAAGCCGGCTGCGGGGCCGGCGCTTTCGCCTGCATCTGCCTTCGGCACAGGTAAAATCAGCCATTCTTTTGGCTGGCCTGCGCGCGCGCGGCTGCACGGTCGTCACGGAGCGATTGCCGTCACGCGATCATACCGAACGCATGCTGGCGCTCTTCGGAGCCTCCATTGTGCGCCGTGGACGCACGGTGCGGTTGACGCCGGGCCGCCTGCAGTCCCCGGGGAGACTGTGCATACCCGGCGACACCTCGGCCGCGTTGACAATGGCCTGCCTGGCGGCCGCGGTCCCCGGTAGTTCGCTCACGCTGCGTGATGTCTGCCTGAACCCGACGAGGACAGGCGCCTTGCACGTCCTGGAACGCATGGGGGTGCACCTGCGGATGCTGCGTCCGCGCCTTGAGGCCGGCGAAACACGAGGCGACCTGTGGGTACGGGGAATCGCCGCACCGCTGGGCGGCACCTCCGTGGAGCCGGCGGTGATACCGTCACTCATTGACGAAGTCCCCGTGCTCTGCGCGCTTGCCGCGGCAGCCCGGGGTACGTTCGTCATCCGTGGGGCCGCAGATTTACGGCATAAGGAAACCGATCGCATCGCGAGCACCGTGGCGCTCTTGCGATCCTTCGGAGTTGATGCGGCGCCGCTGTCCGACGGCATCCGCGTCAGAGGAGGCAAACCCTTGAGTCCGCCGCCGTCCGTTGCGACCCGGGGCGACCACCGCATCGGCCTGGCGGCAGCCGTTTTAGCCGCTGTCGCGCAGGCCCCCCTTCGTCTTGAGGATAGCGCCTGCATTGCGACGTCGTTTCCCGGATTTCCAGAAGCCTGGCAGGCGGCCTTTGGCCCTTAGGCGGTCGTGCAGGGCCCTAGCGGACGCTCCCCCTTAGGGAGGGCGCAGACGCAATGAGAACTCGCGCGCCGCTTGCAGCCGTGCAGGGCCCTAGCGCACGCTCCCCTTTAGGGAGGGAGCAAACGTCTCAAGCAGGAGCCGTACTGTAAACGCCACCCGATCGATGTCCAGGCCAAGCCGCACCGACGCGGCAGCCGCACGCGCGATGTTGACGTTCGCACGTCGCAGTCTTCCAACCGCCGCGCGAAGCCGGCTCGTGTTGAGCGAGGCGCTTTCGGACCGGCCGCCCCGCCACGTAGCCAACGTTACCGCAATGGGGTGTACGGCAATGCGTCGCGCATGCTCGGCGAGCCGACGCAGACGCAGCATCAGGGCGAGCAACGCCCCGGCGATAGTCGCCGCCGACGCGGCGCACAACACGATGCCGATGTCGGCGTACATGGTCACCGGTTCTTTCGTAGCTGCAGCTGGCACAAAAGAGCATACCAGGAACCGCACCCGGCGTCCGGGCGGCCGACCGATTCGGAGCCTCCGGCGTTCGGCTGCGCGGCGGCTTTACGTCTCCAGGTACGGCGCTCCCCCAGGCGTTTAGCTCTCAGAACCAGCTGCGCCGCCCGCGCCCGCGGCAGGGGCCGCCGAGCTCTTCTGGTTTTGCCCAGACGTGCCGCTGCTCGAGCTTGCAGTGCTTGCGGCCTTGCCATCCGGCCCTGCGGCTGGTTCTTTACGCACTCCCGACCGTGCGTAGTCCGTCTTGTGAAAACCGGAACCCTTGAAGACGACCCCAACGGGATGAAAGACCCGTACCAGGGATCCCGAGCAGGCGGGGCACTGCCGGGGCCGCTCGTCGTGGAAACCATGTTCGATCTCGTGCGTTTGGTTGCACGATTTGCACCGGTACTCGTAGATAGGCACGCCCTTGCTTTCGCCGTGCCGCTCTAGCCTACCCTCATCGCCGCCGACTCCGGCCGTTGTCGAGCCCCATCGCCCACCGGGACATCCGTCTCGTCACCGCCGCGGCCGGGCGCCCATTCTTCTTCAATAATGTGCCGAATGCGAACCAGGGATTCATGCACGGCACGCCTGAGCCTGCGGCGGCCGACGGCGTGATGGTACAGCGCCGGCACGGCTCCCCCAAACACCGGATATCCGACCATGCATCCCAGCCGGGTCGAGCTGCCACGGCGTTCGACCCGAAAGTCAATGCGGCGTGCGGCCGAATACGCCGCCTCCAGCGAGAGGAACGCGTTGCGGATGAAGCGTGTGACCTCGAATTCCTCCTGCCGCCGACGGCGGCCATCGGCGAGGCACAGACACACCCGCGCGCCCACACCAAGGGGTCGGGCGTCTTCGCAGACGGCGCTGACAACCGGGCCGAACCACGCCGGCCACCGCTCGAGGTCACAGACAGACGCGAACACCGCCTCGGCCGGAGCCCGGATGTCCGACTGGCAGCTCACCGTCACCTTCATCCCTGCGGCGCCTACCGGTGGTAGCGCAGGAAGGCCGGCACCTCGATTTCATCCATGCTGACGGGGGCGACCTTTTCGATATCGCCCACGCCCAGCACGCGCTGGCGGTCGCGGGCGCGCGACCCGAAGCCGGTTGCCAAGACCGTCACCCGGACCTCGTTGTGCAGCCGTTCGTCGATGGTGGCGCCGAAGATCACTTCCGCATCCGGGTCGACTGCTTTGCTGATCAACTCCGCCGCCTCGTTGGCCTCGAACATCGAGAGATCCGGCCCGCCGTAGATGTTGAAGATGACGCCCCGCGCCCCGTCAATCGTCGTCTCCAGAAGCGGGCTCGAGATCGCTTTCTGAGCGGCGTCGGCCGCCCGGTGTTCGCCGGAACCGATGCCGATGCCCATCAAGGCCGATCCGGCGTCGGTCATGACGCGTCGCACGTCGGCAAAGTCGAGGTTGATGAGACCGGGCTGCGTGATGAGATCCGTGATGCCTTGGATACCCTGGCGTAGAATGTCGTCCGCGTACGAGAATGCTTCCAGGAGGGGCGTGCGTTTCTCAACGATCGTCAACAGGCGGTCGTTGGGAATGACGATGAGGGTATCCACCTTCTGCTCCAACTCCGCGATCCCGCGCTCGGCGATCTGCGCGCGGCGGCGCAGCTCGAAACCAAACGGCTTGGTGACGACGCCTACCGTCAACGCTCCCGCACTGCGTGCCAGGTCGGCGATGATCGGTGCAGCGCCCGTTCCGGTCCCGCCGCCCATGCCCGCGGTTAAAAACACGAGGTCCGTGTTTTCGACGAGCATGGCCAGGTCGTCACGCGATTCCTCCGCCGCTTGCCGGCCGATCTCGGGATCGGCGCCCGCCCCTAAGCCCCGCGTCAGGTTCTGGCCAATTTGCAGCGTGTTGTCCGTGCGCGAGGCTTTCAGCGCCTGTACGTCGGTGTTGACCGCGAAGAATTCGGCACCTTTGATGCCGGCTTCGACCATCCGGTTGACGGCGTTGCAACCTCCGCCACCGATGCCGATGACCTTGATTGTTGCCATATGCTCGGGAACGTAACGACGCTCTGCGGTCATTGTTTCTCCCTTCTCTGAGTGCGCATGCTCCAGGCGTCCCACGGATGCCGCGGCATGCGGCATGCGGCGTGGCACGTCATCCCATAACCTCCGACCACCAACTCGTCACGCGGTGCCAGATGCTCTTCCCGTTGGCGTGCGTTCGCGCCGGCGCGACACCGGACCGCGCCGCGAAGACCACGCTGCCGACGGCCGCCGCGTACGCCGGATGCTTGATGCTCTCCGTCAGGCCGCCGACGTTGACCGGCGTACCGATGCGCGCCGGCAAATCAAAGACCTCGCCCGCAAGCACGTCGATCCCCGCGGTCTGCGCGGCGCCGCCGGTGAGAACGAGCTCGGCCAGCATGACCTCCGGCGGACACGACTGGGCCAGGTTCGAGCGCACCAGCTTGAAGATCTCGTTCAGCCGGGCGACGATAATCTGGCGCAGGAAGGTCCTGGCTGCCGGGCGTGTGCTCCGGCCCGACAACGCCTTGACCTCGAACGTTTCGTCGCCCAGATCACGTGAGGTATCCGCCGTGCCGTAGGCCAGCTTAATGCTCTCGGCCTCGGCAAAACTCGTCTTGAGGCCCAAGGCGATATCGTTGCTGACCATGGTGCCGCCGACGGGTACGGTCCACGTATGGTAGACCCCCCCGCCCCAGTAGACGGCGACGTCCGTCGTTCCGCCGCCGAGGTCCAGCAGCAGCACACCCGCCGCCCGCTCCTCGGGAAGCAGCACAGCGGCTCCGGCCGCCAGTGCCTGAAACACAACGCCCGCAGGCTCGATCCCGGACCGGTGAACGCACTTGACGAGATTCGCGACAAACGACGAGCCGGCGGTCACGATGTGCGTATCGACTTCCAGGCGGGTCGCGGTCATGCCGACCGGGTCCGTGATGCCGTTCTGCCCATCGACCGTAAACTCGCGCGGCAAGGTATGGATAACCTGACGCTCGGCCGGCAGCGTGATGATCGTGCTCGCCTCGACAACCCTCTTGACGTCGTGCGGGGTCACTTCGCGATCCTCTCCGCTGACGGCCACGATGCCGTGCGAGTTCAGCGACGCGATGTGTTCACCGCTCACGCCGACGAAAGCGCTGCCGACGTGCACGCCCGCCATGCGCTCCGCGGCTTCCATAGCCGCCTCGATGGACTTGACCGTCTCTTCAAGATCCGTGACGACACCCTTACGGAGCCCGGCCGACGGGGCAACGCCGAAACCGATGATGTCGATCGGCCCGTCTGTACCCGCAGTTGCAATCACCGCCGCGGTCTTGGTTGTACCGATGTCCAGCCCGCAGAGGAGGTCGCTACGCGCCACTGCCCGGCCCTCGCGTCGGACGCGGCCCATCCCTGCCGCGGCGCCGGCCGCCGCCTGTGGAGAGCACGCTCTGGCCTTTCCAAGTGTGCGCCAACATCCCTCTTCGCAGGGGACGACGCTCCGGCGGCGCACCCCGCCTCCGGATTGCGTGCGTCACTTGTGCACCCCGCCGTTGCGGTAGAGGATCGTTGGCGCGACGACGCTGCGCAGGTCGACGTAGGCAACGCGCTCCGGGCTCGCGATGCGCGCCGCAATCGCCAAGAAGAGCCCAGCTTTCCGGGCGAAGTCGGTCGGCTCGCCAATCAGGACGTGCAACCGACGGTTGGCCGTCACGCCAATACCGGTCGCCGAATCGATGCGCACCGCGGTGACATCCAGCCCCAACGCCCGTAAGCGCGCCATGGCATCCAGGGCTTCGGTGACGGCGGGATCGTGAAGGGTTTGCCCGACCCAGACACTGCCGGATGGGAGGGAAGGCACGCGCAGACGAGCCAGGCCGGGCTGCCGAAGAGTGCTATACGCCTGCAGCTCCAGGACGCGCCGAGTGGCGTCGATGAGTGCCGCCTGCGGCTCGGGGGATCCAGTGGCGCCGTCAAAGACGACCAGCGCTGCCGGCGTGCGCTCTGTCAGCCGTATCCGCAATCCCGCCGGCCAGACGATGTCGACCTCGGCGCTTTGGACCCAGGGAAGCGCCTCCACGCGCGCAGCCACGGCCCGCCGGTTGACAAGCCACACGTTCCGGCAGGCCGGTAGCGAGGCCGCGGCGATGACGTCGGCAACGCTTGTACGGTGCGCACCGCTGACCCCGGCGACCCGCGCACAGAATCGAGGGTCCTCCACCAACCGGAAAAACGCGAACGCTGCCACGCCGATTCCTGTGACCAGACCCACGCTCAAAGCAACCCAGCGCCCCGCGCGGGCACCGGTACGTGCCGAGCGTGTCAGGCGTTCAGCGCGCTTCGTGAACATAGTCCCCCAACACCTCATCCAGCGCCTCAGCCACACCTTGCCCCAGCGGGCCGACGACGCGCCCAGCATGCGCGCGCGCCAAGGGCGTCGCATTGGCAACCGCATACGACCGGGCGGCGACGGCGAACATCGAGACATCGTTGTCGGAATCGCCGATGGCGACGGTGTGTTTGACATCGATGCCGGACCAGAATGCGACACGACGCAGGGCCTGCCCCTTGCTTGCTGCGGGCGCGGTCACTTCCAAAAACTCCGGCAGGCTGCGAAAGACGTTTGCCTGTGTGCCATAGGCGGCGCCAAGATCTGCGATCGCACGTTCGACCTCAGCACGCTTGCCGACAGCCAGAATTTTTAGCGGACCCGGCTGCGGCGGAGGAGACGTGGTCAAGAGGGCGCGCAGGTTCCCGACCATGACCGGAGCAACGCGGGAAAGGTTCAGGTACGAACGTGCCTCATCCGTCAAGCGATCCAGGTACAACGAATCGCCGTAGTACAGTTGCAGGTGCAATCCGCGCGCCATGAGGTCGTCGTAGGCCACAAGCGCCATCCCGGGGTCGAGAGGTTCCCAAAACAACGCGTCGCCATCCGGCGACCGGTAGGCCACCGAACCCTGGAGCGCGATGATCGGACCTGTCAAGCCGAGCTTGCGAGCAAACGGGCGGCTGGCGGCCAGAAGCCGGCCGCTGGCCAGGCATACGACGTGGCCGGCCGCAGCCGTCCGCGCAATCGCGCCCGCATCGGCGTCGCTCATCACAAGGTCGCGGCCGATTAGCGTCCCGTCGAGGTCGATGGCGATGCAAAGGCGGACGGTCACTCGCGCGACACCCACACGTTGTCCTCGCCGAAAAGCGACCGACAGGCGTCGCGCAAACCGTCGGTCACGTGGACGGCCTGCCGCACCGGGCGAGGCGTGTCGTCACCTCGGGCATGCAGGAAAACACGGCCCGGCCCACCAGCCGCGGCCAGCAAGCAGTCGCGCAAGCGGGCCAAATTCGCGGCTTCTTCGGGAGTGCCGGCCAGGCGTATGTGCAGGATATCGCCCTGAGAATCGGATCCTTCCGGATCGCCACGCGACACGGTTTCGGTTGCAGAGGCGCGCGAACGTAGCGGTGCCTGGCGCAGTGGCCATGCCTCGACAACCTGCAGGCTCACCTCCGGCCGCTCCGTCCGCTCGTCGTCGCCGGCCGCCGGCGGCATGGGGCCGCCGCCGCGGCCCGCCGGCCGACGCTCTTTCACGCGCCCGGCAACGACGACGACCGCTTCAGGTTGCAAGACGGCCGCCAGATCGCCCAGCACCTTTGGAAAAACGACGATTTCGATGGCGCCGGTGCGGTCTTCGAGCTTGGCGACGAGCATCTGAGCGCCGGCTTTCGTCACGACCCGGCGCGTCGTCGTCAAGATGCCGCCGACGACGACGCTGTCGTCTTCAGGCAGCTCCCGCACCTCGGCGATGTCGTGCGTCGTGCGGCGCTGCAGCGCAGCGGCGTGCTCCGCCAGCGGATGACCGGTCAGGTACACGCCGAGGGCCTCCTTCTCCTGCGCTAAGCGCAGTGCCAGGCTGGGTTCTTCGGTGGCGGGTAAGGCAGGCTCCGGAAAACCGCCCGCGTCTGTCTCCCCAAAGAGCGAGGTCTGGCCGCGCGCCTTGTCGGCGCTTTTGCGCTGCGCGTACTCCAGGGCGGCATCCAAACCCGCCAACTTCTGATTGCGGTTGCCCGGCAGGCCGTCCAGCGCACCGGCTTTGATCAACGACTCCAGGACGCGCCGGTTGACGATGCGGGTGTCGACGCGCGAGCAAAGGTCGGCCAGGGAGGTGTAGGGTCCGGCCGGTGCGTCGCGCTTGGCGAGCAGCTCGCCGACTGCTCCCTCACCGACGTTTTTCACCGCCCCCAAGCCGAAGCGGATGGCAGTGCCGACGATCGTAAAATCCTTGCCGCTCTCGTTGACGTCCGGGGGCAAGATGCGCACGCCCAACTGCGCGCACTCGGCAACGTACTCGACCAGTTTGTCCGTGTTCTGGGCCACCGAGGTCATGAGAGCCGCCATAAAGGCCACCGGGTGGTTGGCTTTGAGCCAGGCCGTGCGGTACGCCAAAAGCCCGTAGCAGACCGAATGCGCCTTGTTGAAGCCATAGCCGGCGAACGGTTCGATGAACTGCCAGACGCCTTGCGCCAGCTGCTCGTCGATACCGTTGCGAACGCAGCCCGCGATGAACTTGCTTCGTTCGGCCGGGATGCGCTCCTTGATCTTCTTCCCGATCACCCTGCGCATCGCGTCGGCTTCGGCAAACGTGTACCCGGCCAACTCGCGGCACATCTGCGTCACCTGCTCTTGGTACACCGCGATGCCGTACGTTTCGGCCAAAATCGGTTCCAGTTTCGGGTGCAGGTACGTGATCGCACGCCGGCCGTGCTTGGCCGCGATGAAGTCGCCGATCCAGTCCATGGGGCCCGGGCGATAGAGCGCCACCATGGCGATGACATCCTCGAAGCGCGTCGGACGAAGCTCGGCGATGTAGCGCCGCATGCCGGCGCTTTCCAGTTGAAAGACACCGGTGGTGCGCCCCGCCGAGAGCAGCGCGTAGGTTGCCGGATCGTCCAGCGGGATCGCGTCGAGAGAAAAGGCGGGGTCCAGGCTGCGTCGGATTTCCTCTTCGGCGCGCGCCAGCACGGTCAGCGTCCGCAGACCCAAGAAATCCATCTTGAGCAAACCGACGCGTTCCACCCACTCCATGGCGTATTGGGTATTGACGTCGTTGTCCCCCAGCCGCACCAGGGGTGCGTAGTCGGTGATGGGACCGGGCGCGATGACGACCCCGGCGGCGTGGGTTGAGGCATGCCGTGCTAAACCCTCGACGCGCTGCGCGGTGTCCAACAGACGCCGCGCCGTGGGGTCGCGTTCGTACAACGAGGCAAGCTCGGGCACCGTGTCCAGCGCTTGACGGATCGTCACCGGGTTGGTCGGTACGATGGGAATCAGCTTGGCGATCGCATCCACCTGCGGCAGCGGCACGCCCATGACGCGGCCCACATCGCGCACCGCCGCCCGGGCCGCCATCGTGCCGAAAGTGACGATCTGGGCGACCCGCTCCGAGCCGTACTTGCGCGTGACGTAGGCAATGACCTCATCCCGGCGCTCGAAGCAGAAGTCGGTGTCGATGTCCGGCATCGAGATGCGTTCGGGGTTGAGAAAACGTTCGAACAACAGGTTGTAGCGCAGCGGATCCACGTCCGAGATCCGCAGGACGTACGCGACGATGCTGCCGGCCGCCGATCCGCGGCCCGGCCCGACCGGGATGCCCTGCTCCCGGGCGTAGCGGATGAAATCCCAGACGATGAGGAAGTAGGACGCAAACCCCATGCGGGTAATGACGTCCAGCTCGTACGCCAGACGCTCTCGCTGCTGCGCCGTCGGCTCACCGTATCGTTCGCGGAGACCCTCCTCGCACAGGGCGCGCAGGTAGTCGGCGTCATCGGTGTATCCGGCGGGTACGGGAAAGGCCGGGATCGCAAAGCTCCGGGTCTCAATGTCGAGCTCCACCATGTCCGCAATATCCAACGTGGCATCGCAGGCATCCGGCACGTCACTGAAGAGCTCGCGCATCTCCTCGGCCGATTTGCAGTAGAACTCGTCGGTCTCAAAGCGCAGACGATCGCTGTCCGACACCATCTTGCCAGTGCCGATGCACAACAAGACGTCATGTGCCGCGGCATCTTCACGGCGCACATAGTGGAAGTCGTTGCTGGCAACCAGGCGGATGCCCAGCTCCCGCGCGAGTCCAATCAACAGCGGCCGCACCCGGTCTTCGACCGGATGCCGGTGATCGTGCACCTCGATGAAGTAGCGATCCCCAAAAATGGCGCGGTAGTCACGCGCGAGGCGCCGCGCGCTTTCCAGGTCGCCCCGCGCGCAGGCTTGCGCGACAGCTCCGCCAAGACAACCGGACAGGACGATCAACCCTTGGCTGTGGCGTGCCAGCAGATCGAGATCGACGCGCGGTTTGTAGTAGTAGCCCTCGAGGAAACCAGCCGACACAAGCCGCAGCAGATTCTTGTAGCCGGCCTTATCGGCGGCTAAGACCGTGAGGTGGTATTCATCGCGCACGCTTTTATCCCGGCGGCCCCGGGGAGCGACGTACATCTCGCAGCCGATGATCGGCTTGATGCCGCACGCCTTGGCCGCGAAGTAAAACTCCAGGGCACCGTACAAAACGCCATGGTCGGTCAACGCCAGGGCGGGCATGCCGAAATCCGCGGCACGGGCGACCATCTCGGAGGTGCGGCATGCGCCGTCCAGCAGCGAGTACTCGCTGTGGGCGTGCAAGTGGACGAAGCTGCGTCCCATGTATCAGAGAGGTGAGGGTCGACGACCAAACATGTGTTTGCTCTTGCTTGCAAAACAACGCGTTCCGCTCCTTGTGGATAGAGCGTCCGAGGCTTGTGCATGACGGTGTACGAGGGGCAGAAAGTTGTGGACACCCGGCCGAGCCCAAGCCTCGCCTCCGTGGCGGCCATGACCCGCATCGCGCAGCGCCGGCTGCGCCGCTTTCTTCCGCCCACGCCGGTCGTCCCCGCGCCGGACCTCACCAGGCAGCTGGGCCGCCCGGTTTTCTACAAGCTGGAAAACCTTCAGCCGACGGGGTCCTTCAAGGTCCGGGGAGCTTTCAACAAGATACTCTCGTTGCGTCCGTCGGTACGCCGACGCGGCATCGTCGCGGCGTCAACCGGCAATCACGGCGCGGCGGTCGCCTACGCCTTGGCCCGGTTGGGACTGCGGGGCGAGGTTTTCGTTCCCCACGGGGCGTCTGCGGTCAAGGTAGCGGCGATACGCCGGCTTGGCGCCGCCGTGCGCACTGCGGGCACCGACAGCGGTCAAACGGAAACGATCGCCCGAGCCTATGCCCTCCGGCATGGTATGACGTACGTCTCTCCTTACAATGACGCCGAGGTCATCGCGGGTCAGGGAACAATCGGCTGGGAGCTGGCCCGTCAGATTCCCCGGTTCGGCGCCGTCGTTGTCTCCCTGGGCGGAGGCGGGCTGGCGAGCGGCATCGGCGCCGCCCTGCGGGCTGCCGGGCGCGATGTCGCGATCATCGCCGCTTCTCCACGCCGCTCTCATACGATGATCGCCTCGCTGGCTGCGGGCCGCATTGTGACGAGCCGACATGGTCCAACCCTCTCGGATGCCACAGCCGGCGGGCTCGAAGAGGACGCCATCACCCTTCCTCTGTGCCGTCGTCTCCTTCGCCGTTGCGTCACCGTGGGCGAGCGCGACATTCGAGCAGCCCTGCGCTTCTTCATCGAGACGCAACACATGTTATGCGAGGGTGCGGCCGCCGTCGCGCTGGCTGCTGCACGCCGCGTCGCCGGCGACCTGCCGTCCCGTGCGGCCGTCGTCATCGTTATCTGCGGCGCCAACATCGATGCCGCGGCGCTCAAGGCGGCGCTGTGACGGCGCTCTGTCCCATCTGCTGGTTTTCTCGCAGCGTCGAAAGTCGAACCGCAACTTTGGTCCGCAGGAAGGCGCGGAGGGCCTTTGTAAGCCGCTCTCGATAACGCCAACAAAGGAGCAGGATGCGCTATGGCCTTGCTGGCAGGTGACATCGAAAGCGCGGGCCTCGAACGCTTTGGTTTCGGGCTCGTGCGCCGGGCGCTGCACAACCTCTCTCCTGCCGCCCTCTACGAAGAGGCCATCCGGCGCGGTGAAGGTGTAGCAGCAAGTGGCGGGCCGCTGGTCGTCCGCACCGGAAAGCACACCGGCCGGTCGCCCCAGGATAAGTTTTTCGTCCGGGAACCCGGCAGCGAGCGGCACATCGATTGGGGGGCGGCGAACAAACCTTTCGAAGCCGCCCGCTTCAATGCTCTCGTCGCCCGTGTGGATGCCTACCTCCGCGATCGCGAGGTCTTCGTGCTGGATGCGTTCGCTGGCGCCGACCCGGCGTACCGGCTCCCGATCCGCGTGGTCACGGAACTCGCCTGGCACAACCTCTTCGCCCGGCATCTCTTCCTGCCGGCGCCCGCCGATGCGCTGCCCGGTTTTCGGCCCGATTTTGCCGTCGTCGACGCCGCCAACTTCCTTGCTGTCCCGGAGCGCGACGGCACGCGGTCCGAAACCTTCATCATCATCGATTTTGGGCGGCGCCTGGTTCTTATCGGCGGCACGACCTACGCCGGTGAGATCAAGAAGTCGATCTTCACCGTCCTCAACTACCTGCTCCCGCTGCGCGACGTTCTGCCCATGCACTGCTCCGCCAACGTCGGACCGGACGGCGACGTGGCGATCTTCTTCGGCCTGTCGGGGACCGGCAAGACGACCCTGTCCGCCGACCCGGAGCGCGCGCTCATCGGCGACGACGAGCACGGTTGGAGCGAGCACGGCATTTTCAATTTCGAAGGCGGTTGCTACGCCAAGGCGATCCACCTCTCGGCCGAACTGGAGCCGCAAATTTACCCCGCCACGCGCACCTTCGGCACGGTGTTGGAAAACGTCGTGATCGATCCCGAGACGCGTGAGCTGGATCTCGACGATGCCTCCTTGACTGAGAACACGCGCGCGGCCTATCCGCTGCAGTTCCTGAGCAACGTCTTCGCGGGGGGAACCGCGGGTCATCCGCGCAACATCGTCATGCTGACGGCAGACGCCTTCGGCGTCATGCCGCCGATTGCACGTATGTCCGCCGCGCAGGCCATGTACCACTTCCTGTCGGGGTACACGGCCAAGGTGGCGGGCACCGAGAAGGGGGTACGCGAGCCGCAGACGACCTTCTCTCACTGCTTCGGGGCTCCGTTCATGGTCCATCACCCCACCTTGTACGCCCGCATGCTGGGCGAACGCATCGCGCGGCACAGCGTCCAGTGCTGGCTGGTCAACACGGGCTGGACCGGCGGCCCGGTCGGCACCGGATCACGCATGCCGCTGCCGTATACGAGGGCCATGGTGCGCGCCGCTCTTTCCGGGCGCCTGAACCAGGCGCGCTTTACCGCACACCCGATCTTCCGCGTGGAGGTGCCGGCCGAGGTGCCGGGCGTGCCCGCGTCGATTCTCGATCCGCGCTCGACATGGCCTGACCCGGATGCCTACGATGCCAAAGCGAAGGACCTGGCGGCTCGCTTTGCGGCCAACTTCCAGCGTTTTGCGTCCCACGTCGGGCCGGACGTACTGGCTGCGGCGCCTCGCACCGACTAAGCGGGCGAACTCCCCGCACTTGAACCGGTCTGGTAGGGGGCTGCGGAAGGCAACGCGGGGGCTTGCGGACCGATGAGGATGCGCATCCGTGCGATGTACGCCTGGGTACCGGGATCGGAAGGATCCCACAAGCGACACCGAAGGGATTCGCATTGCCGGAATGCGGAGGGTGCGGGTTCGTCACCCGGCGGAACCGGAAGCACATTGTTCACGACGATGTCGCACGTGGTCAGCTTGTCCAGCGCAACGGACTTCCACCGTCTGCCGGGGTCCGTCGCAACCATAACCGACGCTCGCGGGCGCAGCCACTCCAGTGAGGTCGTCCCCTCAACAACGACCAGGTCCGCACCCGCGGCGGCGAGGTAGGCAAAGGCATTCTCGAGGGCGGCAGGGGCGCTCCGGCGCAAAGCGATGACCCACGCCACGGCCACAGCTCCGGCATCCGCCAGCCGGCACGTGTCTGTCCCCTTCTTGCGGATGGCGCCGGGATGAACGATGAGGCGGCTGGGCAGCCGGGCCGAGACGCTCTCGCAGACTCCGCACGAGGCTCCCCGGCCGCAGATCCCCGCGGCATCTACAACCGTGCGGGCTGAACCGCCGTGATCGTGCGCCCCATCCCGCTCCCCGTCGGCTACGGTCAGCTTGACAGCTCCAACGCGCCGCCAGGCCAGGCTTCGGATGGCGATCTCAGCGGCAAGCGTCTTGCCCACGCCTGAATGAGGCCCCCCGATGACAACCACGTCCATCTGGGCGTCACGATTCGACGGCAACACCGTGGCCCCCCGGCTGCCTGGTCACAGCATGAGCGCCGCATTCATATGCCGGTCACGATTCGACCGGGATGAGCGGCTCTCCGGCTGTGTGACCGCCCGAGGGGCTTCGGCCTACAGCGCTCCCTCGGCCGGCGGACGCAGGCGTACGCGCAGCTGCGCCGGAGCATTGACCGCATACCGAGGGGGCTCGCCGCGCGCGTAGCGGCGCAGATTCTCCGCAACCGCCCGCGCGATACCCGCGTACGAGACATCCGTCACGCCGGCAATATGTGGCGTCAGCACGACGTTGTAGCGTAGCAGCGGATTCTTCGGATCGATGGGCTCGCCCTCGACAACGTCCAACCCTGCGCCGGCCAGATGGCCACTCGCCAAACCCTCGGTCAGAGCCTGCGTGTCGACCAGCCCGCCGCGCGCGACATTGATCAGGTACGCTCCCGGGCGCATGGCGCGGATCGCGGCGCCGTCAATGAGCCGCAGGCTGGTTTCGTTCATCGTCGTGCACAGCACCACCACGTCGGCGCGACTCAGCGCATCGAAGAGCCGATCCGGTCCCACGACCTGCATCCCGACACCGGCAGGCGGACCCACAAGCGGCCGCGCCCGCACCCCGAGCAGACGCATCTCGAACGCCTGCAATCTGCGCGCCAGGGCAGCACCGACGCCGCCCAGGCCGATCAGGCAGGCGCACTTGCCCCACAGCGCGTGTCCGGGCGGTTCCCCGAGCACCCGTCGCTCGAGGCTCTCCCGCCATGCGCGGGCCCGGCGCGCCAGGAGGAGCATGAGAAGAACGGCATGCTCGGCGACGGACTCCGCATTGCCGCTGCCCGCACTCGGGACGCGTGCTACCCAGACGCCCAGCTCCGTCGCCGCGGCAACATCAACCGTTTCCAAACCGACGCCAAACTGCTGGATAAGTCCAAAGCTGCCGCGTTCGATCGTTGCACGACCGATCGGCGCGCCATAGGGAACGACGACGTCCACGCCGTCCAGCGCGTCATCGACCGCATCCGCGGGGCAGGCTCGCAATTCGGCGTCCGGCAACAACTCCGACAGGCGCCGGCGACTTTCCGAGTAGCCCTCGCTGCAGAAAAGAACGGTGAGACGGTCGGGCTGATGTGTCGGCGGGAGCATCGACACCGATTCTTCGCCGCGCAGCGGGCTCCTCACCCGCGGCGGACCTTGCTTCCTTCGGTCTATCCGCTCTCGGCCTGCGACGCTTCCGTGCCGCCGTGCGTGGGGGATCCCCCGGAGGACGGCGCAGGATCGACGCGACGCAGGCAGGTCACAGCTTTGGAGTCCATCGCCGGCCCGCAGTAGGAGGCAAGGGTTGCGCAGGTCGTGCGAATCGCTTCAATGGCGGCAGGTGGGTTGGGGGCTTGCGCGGCACGCTCGATGAGAAGGCTGCCGACAACGATTCCGTCCGCGCATGCCGCAAGGCGCGCCAGGCGGGGTCCGGGCGCTACACCGAAGCCGATGACAATGGGCGTCTCGGTATGCTGGCGCAGGCCGCGTACCCGCTCGCACGCGTCCTCATCCGCAGCCCTGTGGTGGCCTGTCACACCCATACGGCTCACGAGGTACACAAATCCCGTGGCCGCCCGGGCAATGGCCGCCGCGCGGTGCGGAGTGGTTGTCGGAGCCACGAGCAGAGGAACTGCCAGCCCCAGCCGCGCGCAGGCGGCGATCAGATCGTCCGCTTCTTCGAGGGGCACGTCGGGAGACAGAATGCCCGAAAAGCCGGCCGCAGCACATGCGTGAGCGGCTTGCTCGACACCGTACGCGAAGAGCAGGTTATAGTACACAAAAGCGACAAGCGGCGTCCGCGCGAGATGGGATTTCACCTCACGCACGAGCGCCAACGTGCGCTCGAAGGTCATGCCGGCGGCCAGCGCTCGCTGCGACGCCGCGGCGATAATCGGACCATCCGCAACCGGATCCGAATACCCGAAGCCCACCTCGATGACGTCGGCTCCCCCGGCTGACGCCGCTAGCATGCGCTCTCTCGACTGAAGTGGATCCGGGTCGCCTGCAACCAAAAACGGAAGCAGGGCCGCCCGTCGCTCGTGCCGGGCGCGGGCGAAAGCGGCGCGGATCAGTGCACCCGCCCCGAAGGCAACGCTCATCGTGCCGCCTCCTGGGCGTGGTGCGCCGCGCCCGCCAGACGAAGCGCGTCTTTCTCACCGCGTCCCGAAAGGTTAACGAGGATAAGCCGAGAGGCATCCAATTCGGCCGCCAGGCGCAGGGCGTACGCAATCGCATGTGCACTCTCCAGTGCGGCAACGATGCCCGTCGCGCGGGCTGTCATGCGAAAAGCTTTGAGCGTATCGTCATCGTGGATGCTGACGTAGCGCACCCGGCCGGTTTCCTTGAGGTAGGCATGCTCCGGGCCGACCGCCGGGTAATCAAGGCCGGCCGAGACGGAATGCGTCGGCGCGATGAGGCCATGCTCATCCATCAGGACCAGCGTTCGTGCGCCGTGGAGAATGCCGGTGCGCCCCGCAGCCAGGCTCGCACTATGGTAACCCAACCTCGCAGCGTCCGAGCCGCCCGCCTCGACACCCCACAGGTTGACCTGACCGTCCTCGAGGAAGGCGGAAAAGATCCCGATTGCATTGCTGCCGCCGCCGACGCACGCGACGACGTGATCGGGCAGGCGGCCGAAGGTTTCTAGACACTGCGCTCTGGCTTCATCCCCGATGATGCGTACGAACGATCGGACGAGCCACGGGTAGGGGTGAGGGCCCACGACCGAGCCGATGACGTAGAAGGTCTCCCGCGCACTGCCCGCCCAGTCGCGCAAGGCCTCGTTAATGGCATCCTTGAGAGTGCGCGAACCGCTCGTGACCTCGTGCACGCGCGCACCGAGAAGACGCATGAGGTACACATTGAGGGCCTGGCGCTCGACGTCGGCGGCGCCCATGTACACCTCGACCGGCACCCCGAGCGCCGCCCCGGCTGTGGCGACAGCCACGCCGTGCTGGCCGGCGCCGGTCTCGGCGATCAGACGCGACTTCCCCATGCGCTGCGCCAAAAGCGCCTGGCCCACTGCATTGAGGATCTTGTGGGCGCCGGTGTGATTGCAGTCTTCGCGCTTGAGCGCGATCAGAGCCTCTCCGGCGCGTCGTCGCAATGAAGGGACCGGCGTCAACGGTGTTGGGCGCCCAACGTAGTCGCGCAGCAAACCGCGGTAGCGCCGCCAGAACTCGTCGTCGGCAAAGGCTTCGCGCATGGCCGCCTCGACCTCGCGCAGAGGCTCGACCAAAACTTCTGGCACATACCGTCCTCCGTAGCGGCCAAAGTATCCCTTGGCGTCAGGTTCCATATGCGACTCCCGTCGTGAGCAGCGGCCGAACGCGAGCAATGAATGTCCGAACCACATCCGGGTCGAGTCGGCCGCCGCGCGTCACGCCCGTCCGCACATCCACTGCGGCCGGCCGCACCGCGCGCACCGCACACACAACGTTGCCGGGATGCAAGCCTCCCGCCAGCACCACCGGTACCGCGCTGCGGGCGCGCACCAGTGCCGCAACCCGCCACGGCACCGGCTGCCCCGTACCGCCCGTGCGATCGCCGACCCGGGAATCAACAAGCAGCGCCACGGCACGGGCGGCGCGCAGATCCTCCACGCCGGGCACGCAGGGCAGTTCGCCGTCGTCTTGCCCGATACCGAGGCTGAGGATCGTCGGAACATCGAATGACCCGCAGTATGAGAAGGGCTCGCGGCCGCAGAACTGCAGCAGATCACATCGGCAGGCTCGCACGGCCCCGGCGACGACGTCTGCCGGTGCGTCGGCAAAAACACCGACGCGGGCAACCCACGGCGGGACCGAGCACGCGATGAACGCAGCCTCATCCGGGTCCACCCGCGCCGGGCTCTCGGCGAAGATGAACCCCACGGCATCCGCCCCCGCGGCGACACAGGCTTCAACGTCGCTGCGGCTGCGCACGCCGCACACCTTTACGCGGAACATGTCACAGCGTCCAAGATGCCGCGCACGGCCGCTGCAGGATCCGAGGTGCGCAGCAGCGCCTCGCCGACCAGCACGCCGTCATAACCCGCCTCCGCAGCTTCGCGCATTTCGGCCGCCCCGCGATAGCCGCTCTCCGCGATCCGCGTGACTGCGGGCGGAATATGGTGAGCCAGGTGCAAAGCGGTGTGCATGTCAACCGCCAGGGTCTTCAAATTGCGATTGTTGACGCCGATCAGCTGTGCGCCACAGGCCAGCGCCGTGTCCAGCTCCGCCTCGTCGTGCACCTCCACTAGCGCCTCGAGCTGCAGCCTGCGACACAGGCGCATCACCCGGCGCAGCGCAGGCCGGCTGAGAGCGGCGACGATCAGCAAGACCGCGTCGGCACCTGTCGCCGCGGCCAGCTCGACGTGCTCTTCGGAGACAATGAAGTCTTTGCACAGGACCGGGACGTCGACCGCGGCGCGCACGCGTCGCAGGTCTTCCCATCCTCCCCCGAAGTACCGGGGTTCTGTCAGGACCGATATCGCGGCCGCCCCGCCCGCAGCCAGCACCGCCGCGAGGCGGCCCGGGTCAGCGATGTCGGCCAGAAGCCCTGCCGACGGCGAACGTCGTTTGATTTCAGCGATCATGCCCGGCCGTCTGGCCCGCACCGCGGACACGAGCGAGCGGCGCTGGGGAGCCTGTCTCGGCGCGGCGGCCTCTGCGGGTGCCATCCGGCGGATATCGCGTTCGACGTCGCGCCGGCGATGGATGAGGACGCTCTCCAAAAACGTCATGCCCGGGCCTCCTGCAGCGCCCGCAATGCCGCACGCGCCGCCCCGCTCTCAATCGAGCGCCGTGCAAGCGCCACGCCCTCATGGAGGCTGCCGGCCGCGCCTGCGACGATCAAGGCCAGCGCGGCGTTGAGCACGACGATGTCGGTACGCGGACCCTGCCGGCCGTCGAGAATCTCTTCGAGCATCCGTGCATTCTCTGCGGGCGACCCGCCACGCACCGCGGACGGCGGCGCGGCGTTCAGACCCGCATCACCCGGTTGGATCGTGTAGGCCCGACAGCCCGTGACGTCGCACTCCAGCACGCGGGTGGGGCCGCTCAAGGAGACCTCGTCCATCCCGTCTGTCGCATGCACGACCGCCACGCGCGTGCACCCCAGGGCAACCGCCGCCCGCGCCACGGCGGTCATCACCCGCGCCTGAGAGACGCCGATGACCTGCCGTGCCGGACGCGCTGGATTGCTCAACGGACCGGCGAGGTTAAACAAGGTGCGAATACCGAGCTCCCGCCGCACGGTTGCCACGGCACGCATGGCCGGATGGTAGTGCGGCGCAAACAGGAAGGCGATGCCATGCTCGGCAAGCATCTGCGCGCTGCGCCCCGGCGGCAGGTCCAAGCGGACACCCATTGTCTCGAGGACATCCGCACTCCCGCAACCGCTGGATACGCCTCGATTGCCGTGCTTGGCCACCTTCACGCCCGCACCGGCAACGACGAACGCAACGCAGGTCGAGACATTGAACGACCCGCAGCCGTCGCCGCCCGTGCCGCACACGTCGAGCAGCGCGTCGCCGGCGGCGGGCATCCTGTGCGCCCGTTCCAGCAATGCCTCCGCGGCACCCGCGATCTCATCCGGCGACTCACCCCGCGTGGCGAGCGCAGTCAGAAGCGCCGCCACGCGCACCGGGCTTGGCGCTTCATCCACGATACTGCCGATGAGAGCGCGCATGTCATGCCGGCTCAACAGCCGCCCCTCCAGACACCTGTGCAGCGCCCGTCCGACGACATCGTCTCGGGCCGCCAGGGCGATCATACCCCGCACTCCCGCAGGAAATTCTCGATCATGCGGCCTCCATGCAGCGTGAGGATCGATTCGGGGTGAAATTGCACGCCGTAGGTCGGGTGCTCGGCGTGACGCAATGCCATGAGGGTGCCATCCCGGCAGGACGCCACGACGCGCAGAGGCGTCCGCACAAGACTCGCCGCCTCGACGACGAGCGAGTGATAGCGCCCGCCCGCAAAGGGTGACGGGATTCCGTACAGCAGCCCTTCGCCCGCATGCAGGATGGCGGAGGCATGCCCGTGCACCTGCCGCCGGGCGCGGACCACGGATCCCCCGAAGGCGATCGCGATCACCTGATGTCCGAGGCACACGCCCAGCATGGGCACGCGGCCGGAGAAGCGGCGGACGAGCTCCAGTGTCTGCATGGCATCCTCCGGGCGTCCCGGACCCGGCGACAGGACGACCCCATGCGATCGCCGGGCCGCCTCGTCGATATGCGGTGCGTCAAAACGCATGACGCGAACCCGCGCCCCGCGGCCGGCCAGCGCCTCGACGATGTTATACGTGAACGAGTCTTTGTGATCGACAACCAGGACATGCGGCGCGCTCATGGTGCCGCCTCCAGCCCCAATGCGGCTACGGCAGCCTCGGCCTTGGCCCGACATTCGGCGTCTTCGCGCTCAGGCACCGACGCCGCAACAATGCCCGCCCCAGCCTGGATCCTCACGCGCCCGTCGAAGAAGAGAGCACTGCGCAGCACGAGCGATGCATCCAGCGATCCGTCCGCTCCCAGCCGCACGATGCTGCCCGCATACCAGCCGCGTCGGCGCCCCTCCAGGTCGGCGATGATCTCCAGAGCCCGCAGTTTAGGTGCGCCGCTGACCGTTCCCGCCGGAAAGCATGCTCGGAGCACGTCCACCGCGTCGCAGCCCGGCACGAGGTCTCCCTCGACGTGGGATACCATGTGGATGACGTGGCTGTACGCCTCGGCGCGGCACAGCGCGCGAACCCGAACGCTGCCCGGGCGGCAGACACGGTTCAGGTCATTGCGGGCAAGGTCGACCAACATGACGTGCTCGGCACGCTCCTTCGGATCGCGTTGCAGCCCGCGTACGACGTTAGCCGCGACACTGCCACCCTGAGGGCGGCGCCGCGTCCCCGCCAGCGGGCGGATCATGGCTCGCCCGTCTCGCACGCGGCACAACATTTCGGGCGAGGCACCCGCCAGCACCTGACCGGGCAGCTCGAGGTACAGCATGTACGGCGAGGGATTGATACGATGCATCGCAAGGTAGGCATCCCATGGGTCGCTGCGGCTGATACCTTCCCAGGCCTGCGAGAGAACGATCTGGTATGCATCACCCGCCGCGATGGCGGCCTTCGCCTCGGCGACGATGCGCGTAAACCAACCCGACGGATTGAGCGCCTGCAGCACCGGCGCAGGCGGGGGCTTCACGCTCCGTCGGACGAGACGGCCCGCCTCAACGCGGCTTGCACACCGTCGGCTGCGTAGCTCGCGTAACCAGACCTCCCATTCTGGGTCGCCGTCCACGCGCATCTCGCCGCGAACCTCGTCGAGCGTCGACACCACCTGAGGGACGAAGAGCAAGAGGTCGGGCACATCCGGATCGCCCGGGTGTCTGGCCGGATAGCGCAACGTCTCAAAGTACTGCACGGCCTCAAACCCCAGGATTCCGTACACGCCCGACAGGCCCGGGGACGTTCCGGCCAGAGCAGCCCGCGAGAACCGTAGCAACGTCCGGACCGCGCCCGCGACATCCGTGCGCGACAGAAGCTCCCGCCGCCCGTTCATGGTGAGGGTCAGCGTTTCTCCGCGCCCGGTGATCATCGCGCGCGCGCCCGCGCAGACGATTGCCCCGCCGCCCGCAACGTCCGCCACACCTTGACCGGAGAGCACCAGGATGGGCGAGACGCCCAGCCGTCGCAGGACGCCCACGACGTCATCCAGGCGCACCCCGGCTGCACGTCGTGCGGCGTCGCCGGCAGGGTGCGGAAGGGAAGCGGTTTTCACAAGACAGACCTCCGTGCAGACAAAAAAGCAGCGGGCCTGATGCTGTCAGGCCCGCTGCAAACCGGTGTGGGAGTGCGTCTAGACGCGCATCAACGCCTCACCGCAGGTTTGCGGAGCGGGCATGTGCGCCACCACCGACGTGCCAGGTACGGGTTCATTGCGCCGGCCCTACGCCGCGCCGGGCTTGTGTTCCTGCCTGGCTGGGGGCGCCGTCCTGGAGAAGCTCGACCTGGGCGAGCGGCGCGGCATCGCCCTTGCGTACGCGCGTGCGGATGATGCGGGTATATCCGCCGCGCCGCTGGGCCAGGCTGGGCGCAATGACGTCGAACAGCTTCTTGACGACCTCCTCCGAGTGCAGGTAGCCAGCGACCAGGCGTCGGCTGTGCAGATCGCCCCGCTTGGCGCGGCTGATCATGCGCGCCGCGGTGCGCGAGACTTCCTTGGCGCGCGCGACGGTGGTCTCGACGCGCCCGTGGGTGAAGAGGGCCGTCGTCAGCGAGCGCAGCAGCGCGCGGCGGTGGTCGTCGTTGCGGCCCAGGCGGCGATGGTCTTTGCGGTGCCGCATGCTAGCCGCTCCGCAGCGACAGGTTGCGCTCCGCCAGCTTTTCTTTGATCTCGTCCACCGACTTCTTGCCCAGGTTGCGCATGTTCATGATTTCTTCTTCGGTCTTCTGCAACAGCTCCGAGATCTTGGTGATGCCAGCGCGTTTCAGGCAATTGTAGGATCGCACCGACAAGTCGAGTTCGTCAACCGGGATGTCCCAGCTCGCAAACGGTTTGACCTCCTCGACCGGCGCTTCCACCTCCTCGCGGCCGCTGAACTGCACGAAGAGCGCCAGCTGCTCGGTGAGAATCCGGGCCGCCGTGCTCAGCGCCTCGTCCGGTGTGATGCTGCCGTTGGTCTCGATCTCCATGATCAGCCGGTCGTAATCCGTGGTTTGGCCGACGCGTGTGTCCTCCACGTGGTACGCCACCTTGCGGATCGGCGAGAAGATCGAATCGACCGGAATGAGCCCAATGACGTGCTCGACGTTGCGCTGCTTCTCGGCCGTCACGTAACCCCGCCAGCGCTCCACCCCGATCTCCATGTACAACCGCGCTTTCTTGTCCGAGAGAGTCGCGATGTGGTAGGCGGGATCGAGGAGTTCGACGTCGGCATCCGGGACGATGTCGGCCGCGGTCACCTCGCGCTCACCCGAGGCTTCAATGCGCAGCACCTTGGGCTCGTCGGTGAGAAGCCGCAGCGGCAACCCTTTGAGGTTGAGAATGATGTTCGTAACGTCCTCCACGACTCCCGGAATCGTCGAGAACTCATGCAGGACGCCGTCAATCTTGACGTACGTCACCGCCGTGCCGGGCAGCGACGACAGCAGCATCCGCCGCAGCGCGTTGCCCAGCGTGATGCCGAAGCCCCGCTCCAGCGGTTCGATGACGAACGTGGCGCTGCTGTCGCCGCGCTCGCGCACCTCGATGGAGGCGCGTTGAAACTCCAGAACCGACTGCGTCCCCGTGCGGGGGGACGCCTGCCACCCGCTGTGCTCGCCCGCGGGTCGAGGCATACCAAAATCATGCATCATTAGCGCGAATAGTACTCCACAATCAGTTGTTCGTCCACGTTGGTATCGATGTCCGCCCGGGTTGGAACCTGCACGACTTTCGCCGTGTGGGTCTGCTCGTCATAGTCCAGCCAGCCCGGAACCCGGCGGCCTTTGGCGTAATCGAAGAGCGAGGCGAAGAGGGTCGTCGAGGCGCTCCTCGGCACGACCTGCAGCGTGTCACCCGGCCGCACCTGCAAGGACGGCACGTTGACCCGCCGGCCGTTCAAGAGAAAGTGCCGGTGGCGCACCAGTTGACGCGCTTGGGCGCGCGACGTCGCCAGGTTGAGCCGGTAGATCACGTTGTCGAGGCGCATCTCCAGCAGCGCCAACAGCGCCGTGCCCGTCTGCCCCTTGCGCGCACTCGCCTTACGAAAGTAGTTTTCAAACTGCCGCTCGACGACCCCGTAGATGCGCCGCATCTTCTGCTTTTCGCGCAACTGACGCCCAAACTCAGACGTTTTGGGACGCGTCTTGGTGGCCGCCTTCTGTCCGGGCGCAGCCGTACGCCGCTCGACGGCGCACTTCTTTGAGAGGCAGCGCTCGCCTTTGAGGAACAGCTTGACCTTCTCGCCGGGTTTCGCGCCGCTGGCGCTCTCGCGCCGGCACAGGCGGCACACCGGCCCGGTGTAGCGTGCCATCGCTGCCTCCTACACGCGCCGCCGCTTCGGCGGCCGGCAGCCGTTGTGGGGTATCGGCGTCACGTCCTTGATGACGGTAATCTCGAGACCCGCCGCCTGGAGTGCCCGGATGGCGGCCTCCCGGCCTGCTCCCGGTCCCTTGACGTAGACTTCCACCTGTTTCATCCCGTGCTCCATCGACTTGCGGGCCGCGCTCTCAGCCGCCATCTGCGCCGCAAAAGGCGTCGACTTCTTGCTGCCCTTAAACCCCATGTTACCGGCACTCGACCAGGCGACGGTCCCGCCCGCCGTATCCGTGATCGACACGATCGTGTTGTTGAAGCTTGCGTGAATGTGCGCCACACCTTGCGTGACGTTCTTGATCTCGCGCCGCTTGCGCGGCCGCGCCTTCTTCGCCAGCGGCATGACTACTTACCGACCCCCGGACCCTTGGCCTTCTTCTTGCCAGCCACGGTCTTCTTGGGACCCTTGCGCGTGCGGGCGTTGGTCTTGGTACGCTGACCGCGCACCGGCAGCCCGCGCCGGTGGCGGAGGCCGCGGTAACACCCGATATCCATGAGGCGCTTGATCGACTGGGCGATCTCGCGCCGCAGGTCACCCTCGACGGTGAGATTCTTCTCAATCTGCTCGCGCAATTTCTGGATGTCCTCATCGGTCAGATCCTTGACGCGGGTATCCGGATTGACCCCCGTCCGCGCCAAGAGCTTGACTGCCGTTGGCCTGCCGATGCCGAAGATGTACGTCAACGCCACCTCGACGCGCTTGTCGCGGGGCAAATCGATGCCTGCAATGCGTGCCACGCCGTCCTCCTAGCCCTGCGCCTGCTTGTGCTTGGGGTTCTCGCAGATCACCCGCGTGCGGCCGGATCGCTTGATGATCTTGCACTTCGCGCAGATCTTCTTGACACTGGGTCGGACTTTCACGCCGTCGCGATGCTCCTTACTTGTAGCGGTACGTGATGCGGCCTTGCGTCAGGTCGTAGGGCGAGAGCTCCACGAGCACTTTGTCGCCGGGCAGAATGCGAATGAAGTTCATGCGAATTTTGCCCGAGACCCGTGCCAGGACACGGTGGCCGTTGGGCAGCTCGACCCGGAAGAACGCGTTGGGCAGAGGCTCGACGACGGTGCCCTCGACCTCGATCGCCTCCTCCTTGACCGAACCTGAGTGTTCGGCATGTTCCGTTTTTTTCTTCTTCTTATCCAGCCGCGGCCGTCGTCGTGGCGTCATCTGTGCCTCCTTTCTCGCACCGCAGGTCGTCGGGCACCCAGTTGGGACGGGCCTCGGCCTCGGGTAGGGTCAAAATCTCGAAGCCCTCCGCCGTGACGGCGACGGTGTGCTCGAAGTGGGCCGATAGCTTGCCGTCGGCTGTGACGACGGTCCATCGGTCATCCAAGGTCCGGACGCGCCACGTCCCCTCGTTGACCATCGGTTCAATTGCCAGGACCATGCCGGGCCGCAGCACCGTCCCCAGTCCCGGCCGGCCGTAATTGGGCACCGGCGGCTCCTCGTGCAGGCGCCGGCCGATGCCGTGCCCGACGAGTGCCCGGACAACCGAGAAGCCCTGCGCTTCAACGTAGGATTGAACGGCGTGCCCGATGTCCGAGAGGTGCGCTCCCGGCCGGACCTGGCGGATGCCCTGCCCCAGAGCGCAGCGCGTGGCATCCATGAGCCGCCGCGCTCGGTTGCCGACTTTTCCGACCGCCACGGTGGTCGCCATGTCGGAGAACCACCCGTCCACGCGCGCCCCGATGTCGATCTTGAGCAACTGGCCCTCCCGCAGACGCCGCGTGCCCGGAATGCCGTGAACAATTTCGTCGTCGACCGATGTGCAGATCGACCCGGCAAAACCCTGGTAGCCCAAAAACGCCGGCACGCCGCCCTCGGCGCGAATCAATTCTTCGGCGTAGGCGTCGATCTCGCGCGTCGTGACGCCCGGGGCAACGGCACCCGTCAACTTCTCGAGAACGCGTGCCGTGAGCCGGCCGCTGCGCCGCATCTGATCCACCTCGCGCGGGCTCTTACAGGTAATCATGCGCCCGGCCGCACCGGTTCTCCCAGCGCCGCCCGAATGCGTCCAAACACCGTCTCGACGTCCGCGTTTCCGTCCACCACCCGCAAGAGACCCGCCGCCCGGTAGTAGTCGGTGAGCGGCGCCGTCTTGCGCTGATATTCGGCGACCCGCGTGACGACCGTCGCCTCGTCGTCGTCGGGACGCAAGATCAGGGGACCGCCGCACTTGTCGCACACGCCCGGCAGCCGGCTAGGGGCCGACTCCACGTGGTACGGCGTCTGGCAGACCGCGCACAGCCGACGTCCCGTCAGCCGACGCACGACCTCCGCCGGATCAACGACGATCTCGATGACCGCATCGAGCGGCACGCCGCGACGGTGCATCATCGCGTCGAGCGCCGTGGCCTGCTGCGCGGTCCTCGGAAAACCGTCCAGGATGAAGCCGTTCGCGGTATCCGCAGCCGCCAGCCGCTCCTCCACCAAACCGATCGTCACGTCGTCCGGCACGAGCTTGCCCGCATCCATGTACGTTTTGGCCACCACCCCCATCGGCGTTCGCTCCTTGACCGCCGTGCGGAAGATGTCACCCGTGCCGATTTGCGGGATGCCGTAGAGCGCCGACAGCAGCCGGCCCTGCGTCCCCTTCCCGACGCCGGGCGGCCCCAAGAGAACAAGCCGGACGCCGCGCCCGGTCACTGCTTGATGAACCCGCGATAGTCGCGCATGGCGAGGCGGGCCTCGATCTGGGTCATCGTATCCAGCGCCACGCCGACGACGATCAAGAGCGACGTGCTGCCCAGGTAAAAGGTCGTGACGTGGGTGAGGTTCTGCGTCACATTGGGCAGGATCGCCAGCAGCCCGAGGTAGACCGCAGCCACGGCGGTGATGCGAACCAGAATTTTCTGCAGGTAGTCGTTCGTCGGCTTGCCCGGCCTGATCCCCGGGATGAACCCGCCCTGCTTCTTGAGCGAGTCCCCGATGTCTTGAATCTGCAGCACGACGCTCGAGTAGAAGAACGTGAAGACAACGACGAGCACGAAGTACGCGAGATTGTAGAGGAAGCTGCCGTAGTTAAAGTACAGGGCCATGAACTGCACGAACGCCCGCTCCCACGGCGCGCTGCCCTGCGCTAGCCAGGACGAGAGTTGCTGGGGCAGCAGCAGGATGGAAATCGCGAAGATAATCGAGATGACGCCGGCATTGTTGAGACGCAGGGGAATATAGGTGCTGCGCCCACCGTAGACTTTGCGCCCGACCACGCGCTTGGCGTACTGAACCGGGACGCGCCGCTGTCCTTGGTACATGAAGACGATTGAGACGAGCGACAGGAGAGCGATGAGCCCGAAGATGACCAGACCCAGCGGCGCCAGGCCGCCTTTCTCGCCCAGCTGCAGGGTCTGGCTGAAGTACGTCGGGTAGCGCAGGATGATGCCGACGAAGATGATGAGAGACACCCCGTTGCCGATCCCCTTGTCGGTAATCTGCTCGCCCAGCCACATGAGCCAGATCGTGCCGGCGGTCAGGGTCAGGATGACGGTGACGAGGTACCCCGGATCGCTGCGCAAAAAGACGTGGGCGCGGTTGAGCATGACGACCATCGCACTGGCCTGTGCCAGCGCCAACACGACCGTCAACCACCGCGTGTAGAGCCCGACCTGCCGGCGTCCCTGCTCGCCGCCGTGCTGCTGCATCTCCTTGATCTGCGGAAAGACGATCGTCATCAATTGCATGATGATGCTGGCGTTGATGTAGGGCGTGATGCCCATCGCGATGACGGAGAAATGTTGCAGCGCACCGCCCGACAGAAACCCGATGAAGTTGAGGAACTGACCGCTGGCCAGGATCTGCTGCCACGCGCTCAGGTTGACGTACGGCACGGGCACGTAGACCATGACGACGAAGACCGCGAACGCACCGAAGACGAAGAGAATCCGGTTGCGCAGCTCGGGAACGATCAGCGCGTTGGCCAGGTTACGCCACACCGTCATGCCGAAGGTCTCACCTCTCGAAGACCGCCCCCGCGGCGGCGAGCTTGGCACGTGCTGCGGCGGAGCACGTCACGTCGCGCAGACGCAAGCCCGCCGGCGGCTGCCCGACGCCCAGTACCTTGACCGGTGCCTTGGGACCGCGAAGAATGCCCGCCTCGCGCAACGTCTGCGGCGTCACGGGCCGGCCCGGATCCCAGCCCTGCAAATCTCTGAGATTCAGCACCGCATAGGTCACGCGAAACACCTTGGTGGAGCGCGCCTTCTGCGACACGCCGCGCCGCTGCGGCAACCGCCGAAACCACGGCGTCTGACCACCCTCAAAATTGGGCCCCTTGCCGCCGCCGGAGCGTGCGGTCTGACCCTTGCCGCCCTTGCCCGAGGTCTTGCCCAGACCGCTCCCGTGCCCGCGCCCCACCCGAATCCGGGGGTGCTTGGCACCCCGTGCCGGCCTAAGCTCCGACAGCTTCATGGCGAGTCGTCCTTCCCAAGAGCTCGGCGACGTCCACCCCGCGGGCGGCAGCCACGTCTTCCGGCCTCCGCAGCTGGCGCAGGCCGGCAATCGTCGCCGCCACGACGTTGATCGGGTTGTTGGAACCGAGCGACTTCGTCAAAATGTCGTGAACGCCGGCAAGTTCGAGAACCGCCCGCATCGCACCGCCCGCGATGACGCCCGTTCCGCGGGAGGCGGGCTTCATGAAGACCTTGCCCGCACCGACTTGAATCGTCACGGGGTGGGGGATCGTCCGGCCCGCCAGCGGCACGCGGATTAACGACCGGCGCGCATCCTCCACGCCCTTGCGGATCGCTTCCGGCACTTCGCGCGCCTTGCCCAGGCCAAAACCCACGCGGCCCGCACGATCGCCCACGACCACGAGCGCCGAGAAGGAGAAGCGCTTTCCCCCCTTGACGACCTTGGCAACGCGATTGACGCGGACCACGTGTTCCTCCAATCCAGAACCGTCGGGTAAACGGGGCATGCCTTAGACCTCCAATCCTGCGTCGCGTGCGGCATCCGCCAGCGCCTTGATGCGTCCGTGATACGTATAGCCGCCGCGGTCAAAGACGGCGCGCGTAATCCCGAGTGCAGCCGCGCGGCGGGCAAGCTCCCGGCCCACGGCGCCCGCCGCCGCGATGCTCTTGCGCGACGCGACGCCGGCCGCCACAGCCTCCTCCCGGGTCGAGGCGGCTGCCAGCGTCCGCCCCGCGACGTCGTCAATCAGCTGAGCATAGACGTACCGCAGGCTGCGAAACACGGACAACCGCGGTCGCTGTGGCGTTCCGACGACCCGTTTGCGGACCCGAGCGTGGCGCCGCAAGCGCAAGGCGTTCTTGCTGCGTGGTTTCATGGTCTCACCGTCCTCGGCTCATTTCTTGGCCGCCGTCTTGCCGGCTTTGCCCAGCTTGCGCCGCACGCGTTCACCCTCGTAGCGGATTCCCTTTCCCTTGTACGGCTCGGGAGGACGCAGTGCGCGGACCTGGGCTGCCACCTGGCCCACGGCCTGCTTGTCGGCACCGCGGATGTGAATCTTATTCGTCCCCTCGACGGCAATCTCGATGCCGGGCGGCGGCGTAAAGGCCACCGGATGCGAAAACCCAAGGGCCAGGTTGAGCGTCTTGCCCTGCATCTGGGCCCTGTAGCCCACTCCGACGATCTCCAAACTCTTGCCGAAGCCCCGTGTGACGCCCTCGATCATGTTGGCGATGAGACTGCGCGTCAAGCCATGCAGCGCCCGGCTGGCAGGGTCATCCGCGCTGCGCTCCACGCGCACTGCGCCCTCCGCCAGGCTGACCGAGACGGGCCGGGCCAGCCGCAACGACAGCGAGCCACGCGGGCCGGCGACCGACACGGTATGGTCGCGAACTTCCACCGAGACGCCGCCCGGAACGGGGATCGGAAGACGCCCGATGCGGCTCATGCGCTCACCATACGAAGGCCATGACCTCGCCGCCGCAGCGCTGGCGCTGCGCCTGCCGGCCGCTCATGATTCCTTTGGGCGTCGACATGATGACCAGCCCTAATCCGCCCAGACACTTCGGGATGTCGTTGCGCGGCGTGTAAATGCGTAGCCCGGGCCGGCTCACCCGCTGGACGCCGTTGATGACGCGCTCCCGGTGTTGACCGTACTTCAAACTGATGCGCAAGACGCCGCCCCGGGGTCCCGCGACGACCTCGAAATCCTTGATGAAGCCCTCCGCTTTGAGCAGACGGGCAATCTCGGTCTTGACGCGCGACGCGGGCATCTCGACCCGTTCGTGAAACGCCAGGTTGGCGTTGCGGATGCGGGCCAGCATGTCCGCGATCGGATCGCTTACCACCGCCATGCCGTTCCTCCGTATGCCTCCCTCAACGCTACCAGGACGCTTTCGTGACGCCCGGGATCTGCCCCCGATGCGCCAATTCGCGGAAACAGATCCGGCACAGGCCGAACGTCCGCAGGTAGCCCCGCGCACGTCCGCATCGCCGGCAGCGGTGCCGCCGGCGCACCGCGAACTTCGGCGTCCGTTTCGCTTTTTCGATCATTGCCGTTCGTGCCATGCTGTGTCCGTACCGGGCTTACGCCGCGGCACCCTCCCTGCGCAGCGGCATACCCAGAGCCTCGAGCAGCGCCAGCGCTTGTGCGTCGTCTTTCGCCGTTGTCACGATCACGATGTCCATGCCGCGGACCATGTCGATCGCGTCGTACGATACTTCCGGGAACACCAGCTGCTCCCGCAGGCCCAGGGCGTAGTTGCCGCGGCCGTCCAGCGATCTGCGCGACATCCCGCGGAAGTCCCGAATGCGGGGCAGAACGACATTCACCAGCTTGTCGAAGAAGGCATACATCCGCTCGCCCCGCAGCGTGACCTTGACGCCAATCTGCATCCCGGCCCGCACTTTGAACGTCGAGACGGATTTGCGGGCCCGGGTGACGATGGGCTTCTGGCCTGTAATCGTCGTCAGGTCGGCGACCGCGCCGTCGATCGCCTTGGGGTTGGCAACCGCCTCGCCGACACCCATGTTGACGACAATCTTGACCAGTCGCGGCACCTGCATGATGTTGCGCAGCCCGAGTTTGGCCTTCAGCTCCGGGGCCACAACCGTGCGATAGCGTTCGTGCAGTCTGTTCATCGTCCTCACGCCTTGACCGGCCGTTCCGCCGGTTCTCCGCACCGCCGGCACACCCGCTCGCGCCCGCCCTGACCGCGGCGAAACGCCAGCTTGGCCGGCGCATTGCACTTGGGACAGACGTACATCAATTTGCCGACGGGCAGGGGAAGTTCTTTTTCGATGATGCCGGCTTTGGCCTTGGGCGTCGCCTTGGTGTGACGCTTGACGACGTTGACGCCCTCCACCGCGGCCCATCCCCGGCGGTCAATGACTTTGATCTTGCCCCGCTTCCCCTTATCCTTACCGGCCAAGACGACGACCGTGTCGCCCGCCACCAAGCGGAGCTTGACCACGTTACAGCACCTCCGGCGCGAGCGACACGATCTTCATGAAATCCCGGTCGCGCAACTCGCGTGCCACGGGTCCGAAGATCCGCGTCCCGCGGGGATTCTTCTGTTCGTTGATCAGCACGGCAGCATTCTCATCGAACCGGATGAACGAGCCATCCGCGCGCCGCATCTTCTTCTTCTGCCGAACGATGACGGCTCTGACGACGTTGCCTTTCTTGACCGCCGCCCCTGGAATCGCGCTCTTGACCGTCGCTACGACCGTGTCGCCGACGAACGCGTACGGATGGCGCGAGCCTCCGACAACGTGGAACACCATGATCTCGCGTGCCCCCGAGTTGTCGGCCACCTTGAGGCGGGTCTGCGCTGCGATCATTGCGCCCGCTCCACGATCTCAACCAGCCGCCAGCGCTTGCGTGCCGACAGCGGCCGTGTCTCGGCGATGCGCACCAGATCCCCGACCTGCGCCTCGTTGTGCTCGTCGTGCGCCAAGAAGCGCCGTGTCCGGCGCAGACGCTTTCCGTACATGGGGTGAGCGCTTACCACTTCGGTCTCCACCACGATAGTCTTGCGCATGGCGTTGCCGGCGACCCGGCCGAGTTTGATCTTTCGGGGCCGGCGGGGGATGGAGGGTTGCGTCATCCGGCCAGCCTCCGCTCGGCAAGCAGGGTCGACAGCTGGGCAATCCTGCGACGCAGTCTGCGCAGGCTGGCATAATCCTGAAGGTGGCCGGTCACCAGCTGAAAGCGCAGATTGAACAGCTCCTCCTTGGCGGATGCCAGTTTCTCCTCCAGTTCGCGTGTCGTCAGTTCGCGTAGGGTACGCAGCTCACTTCGCTTCATAGTGCCTCGGCAATCTGGCGGCGGATGAGGATCTTCGTCCGGATCGGCAACTTGAACGCCGCTCGGCGCAAAGCTTCGCGCGCGACCGCGTCCTCGACGCCCGCCAGCTCGAACAAGACGCGCCCCGGGCGCACGACCGCGACCCAGCCTTCGGGCTGCCCTTTGCCGGAACCCATCCGGGTTTCGGCCGGCTTCTTCGTAAACGACTTATCCGGAAAGATCGTAATCCAGACCTTGCCGCCGCGCTTGATGTGGCGCGTCAGCGCGATGCGGGCCGCTTCGATCTGCCGGTTCGTCACCCACGCCGGTTCGAGCGCCTGCAGACCGTACTCGCCGAAATGCAGATCGTTTCCCGCCTGCGCCCGGCCCCGCATACGGCCCCGCTGCACTTTGCGGTGCTTGACGCGTTTTGGCATCAACATGTCACGGACTCTCCTCCACCGCCGGGGGTGTTGCGGACGACGCCTCGGCCAAAGCCGTGTCGCCCTGGACCGGCACTGCCGCCTTGGCGGGCTCCGAGCTCTGCGCCGCCTCGGTGCTGCGCCCATCGCCCGCCGGAGCTGGGCCCTCGTCGGCCTGCGCGGGCACCACGTCCGCCGCCGGCGGTGCACCGGGAGC
>CADDZI010000010.1 GCA_902812405.1 bacterium
GTTTTGGGGTCGGGGTGGGCTTCGGCGGCGGCTTGAACTTCATCACCGTCACCATGTGCGGCGGCGGCGTCGACTGTTCCTTAAACTTCGGGAAGAGCTTGCTGCTGATACCCCCCGTGACCATATGAATGGCGAACGAAACGACGATGAACGCCAGAGAGAGCGCGACAACCGCGTAGCGGTCGCGCTTGGTGAACAGCGCGGGCGTGGTCGGTTTCTTTGGTGCTTGGTTGTCGGCCATACTCTCCTACTGTACGTCTTAGGTCTGCGCGTTGTCCGGTGCGCCCTGTATCTTATTCGCCAAGCCGAACTGCGAGAAGCCTGCTTCCTTGGCGGCGTCCATGACCGTCAGCACCGTGCCGTACTTGACCGTCGGCGCCGCCTTGATGATGATGTCGTCGGCGTTGCCGAACTGCTCATGGTACCCTTTCATGAACTTGTACAGCTCAAGTTTTGGGATGATCTCGGCACCGACCTGAATCTCGTCCTGGTTGGTCTTCGGATTGTGGCTGATGATCATGACCAGCGGCGAGTTGGTCACCTTGATCCGGTTCTTGGCTTCGGGCACAGGCGGGGGTTTGAGCAGCGAGGTCAAGATCATGAAGATGATGAGCAAGACCAACAACACGTCCGTGAAGGGCGTGATGTTGATCGTGGACATCACGTCTTCTTCGGGGTTGGATCCGACTAATGCCATGCGTTCCTACCTCGCCGCTCTACTCGGTGACGAAGCCGACGTCGTCATCGCCGGCCTGCCGCGCGGCATCCAGGATCTTGATAATTGTGTTGTAGCTCGCATCTTCGTCGGCCAACAGCGACACGTGCGTCGTATAGCCTTGGCGGGCGTGTTCGCGATGGAACGCGACCGCGTTGGCCATCGCGCTGTAGAGGTCGGCCATTGAGACGCGCTTGCTGTCGATGTAGATGACGTTCTTGGCCGTCACTTCGACCTCGATGTCATGCTTCAACTGCGACTGGGTGATGTTCTGAGGCGTGTTGCTCTTCTTGGGCAGCTGCTTCTGGAAGCCCGGCGGCGCCGACAGAGCCGCCAGGATCATGAAGATGATGAGCAAGACCAACAGCACGTCCGTGAAGGGTGTGATGTTGATCTCGGCCATAACGTCCGTGTCTTGCCTGGATGACGTCAGTCCCATTGCGCCGCCTCTTGCCTGTCCGAGCCGCCTCTACAGAAGATTACGTGCCATCACCGCGGGAAGGATCACGTGCCGTCCTGCACGGGGCTAGTGGCCCGTGGGACCGCCGCTGGGGCGCGGCGCAGGGGCACTGCCCAAGCCGGGTTGCGGCTTGCGCGGGGTGTACAGCTCGGTCGGGATGGGAGCGCCGGCATTGTGGAAGGCCAGCATCTCGGCCAGCTTGTTAGCGGCCACGATCATCTCCTGATTGTACGCCTTGATCCGCGACTTGAAGTAGTTGAAGAAGATCACGGCCACGACCGCGATGATGAGGCCGGCGGCGGTCGTGATAAGGGCCTCGGACACGCCGGCGGCCACGACGGCCGGCGTCGAGTTCCCCTTGAGTGCGATGTCGTTGAAGGCGCGGATGATACCAAGCACCGTGCCGAACAGACCGACAAACGGAGCGATGACCGCCACCGTGCCGATAATCGGCAGGTTTGCCTCCAGCTGGTTGAGCTGCTCGAGCAGCGCGATGGAGAGCGCGTCTGAGATATCGGCGCGGCTTTTCTCGTGACGGTACAGCCCGAACTGCAGGATCTTGGGCAGCATGCCCCGGTGCCGATCGCAGACCGCGATGGCGCCGTTCATGTCGTCCTTGGCAACCCGTTCTCCGATCTCTTTGAGCAGCTGGGTCGGATCGGAGTGCTGCCGCGAGAAGAAGTATAGCCGCTCCAGGACGATGCCCAGCGAGACGACCGACAGCAGCAACAGGGCGTACATGGCAAACCCGCCCCGATGCAAGAAGTCTAAAAACTCACCAAAAAATCCCATTGGTGCTATTTCCTTTTAAGAGAGAAAGGTTTGCGAACGACGCTATGAGATACGAACGCCTCATCCGTGGAAAAAGAAGGCGGGCGCGGGTTCGCCCGTCAAGCTTGTGCCCCGGGGTTACACGCCCCGGACGGCGATTCCTACTGCCCTGCGCCCTCTGCATGCCGGTTTAGGGCAAACCTCCTATCGCCCCGCCGGGGCACCCTGGCCCGGTTGGTTCGTTCGTTCGTTGACGCCGCTTCCGTTGAGCAGGCTCTTGTCTTTGCCGTTCAGTTGCACCCAGGCTTTATCCACCAGTTGCATGTTGGCCATGTCGTTTTTGGCCTTGAAGAGGTCGAAGGCTTTGCGCAATGCGGAATTCGCCTGGTCTGTCTTTCTCTGGTCGGCATAGGCGATTCCTAGTGAGTACCATCCCATTGCATAGTTTGGGTCGGCCTGGGTGGCGGCCTGCGCATAGCGCTGCGCGTCGGCCGAGTAATCCTGCTTGTCCGTCGTTGCGCTCAGGAGCATCTGAGCGATCGTGGCATTGTAGGCGGCGGCATTGGCAGGCGCCAGGGCGATGGCCTTTTGGAGGGGGGCGTCGATGTTCTTCACGTCACCCTTGGCGGCCGGCAACTCGGCCAGTCCAAATTGGGCGTCCGGGTTGTTGGGCGCAATCGCCAGCGCTTTGCTGAAGGCTTCTTGGGCTGCCGCAAAGTTCTTCTGGCGCAGATAGATGCCGCCCATGTTGATCTGGGGCTGGGGGTCGTTGGGCGCCAGCTGGGCCAGTTGCATCAGCGGGTTGAGGGCGGCGTTGAGGTTCCCGTGGTTAATGTAATAGACGGCCTCGATCTGGTAGGCATACGGCGCCTTGGGATCGATGCGCTGGGCTTCCGCCAACGACTGCAAGCCGGCCGCCAGGTTGCCCTGGTTCAGCTCGATATTGCCGAGGCTGGCATAGAGGCGAGACGTGAGGTCGGGACGCTTCTTGTCGTCCAATTTTAGCGCCGCCTGGTAATCGGCCAGCGCATCCGACGACTGGGGGTCCAGACCCGCCTCGCAGTCACCCTTGAGGAAATGGTACTCAAACGCATTGGGAACCAGAGTGACGGCTTTACTGGCATACGGCAGGCACGCTTGGTACTGCTGATCTGCCATCAAGCCAAACGCGTACTGGGCGAACGAGGCGGCGGCGCTCGACTTCTGCACCTGGGCAGGGTTGATCTGCAGCGCACGGTCGTAGGACTCGGCCGCAATCTTCAGCTTTGCGTCGTCGTGGTTGGCAACGCCGTCGGCATAGTAGGCCTCGCCGCGTGCCGCCCACAGGCGGGCATCGCCCGGCACGCGGGAAACGCCCTCGTCGGCAACTTTCTCGGCCTGCGCGTAGTTGTTCTGATTGATCGCGGCTTCTATCACCGACGTCCGCAGGGGCACATTGGTGGGATTGGCCGCCAATCGCTTCTCCAGGTCGCCCGCCACCGCCGGGCTGGCCAGACCGGAGAGCGTGAAGTTGTAGCTGAAGTCGTAAAACGCGACAACCGGCTTACCGTCGCGCGTCGCGGGCGCATAGGTCGAGAGCTTGGCAACCCGCAGCACCTCGTCGTCCAAGTCCTTGTGCCCCGAGGAGCGCACGATGGTGAACGACTTGGGTGTCCCGTCGGGCATGACGAGCACCTTGACGAGGACGGTCCCGGTCTCGTGCCGGGCTCGGGCCGAGGCCGGATAACTGGGCTTGACCTGCACCTTGAAGTGCGGCGGCTGGTAGTAGCTGGGCTGGTCGGCAAAAGCGGCGCTCCCGGCCGCCATCATGGCCGAGACGCCGATGGCAACCATAAGGCTGCGCGGAAATCTGAGCATGTGTCCCCCTGGATGATGCGTGGCGGTGGGTATCTTACGATGTTCGCTGCGGCGCGACCGTTTTCTTTTCATGCAACGTTGCCTGGAGGGCAAGACGTTCCCGTGCCGTCAGCGCGCGGATGGCACCTTCGGGCAGCCCGCCCAGGCGCACCGGACCGAACGCGGTTCGCTTGAGCGCCAGCACGCGCAGGCCGGCACCGGCACACAACCGGCGCACCTCGCGATTGCGGCCTTCGCGCAAGACCACAAAAAGCCGTGCGCCGCCGTGTGGCAGACGTCGCACCCACCGTGCACCCACAAACCGTACTTGGTCCGCCCTCGGCTGCCCAGCCACGTCCACCTCGTAGTGGCGCGGCACGCCGTATCGGGGGTGTAGGAGCCGCGCCGCGAGCTCCCCGTCGTTCGTCACAAGCAAGAGGCCGGTCGTGTCGGCATCCAAACGGCCCACGGGAAAAAGACCGCACCCGCGCGGCACAAAGTCCGCCACGCATCTGCGGCCGCGCTCGTCGGCCATCGTCGTGACGACGCCGCGCGGCTTGTGGAAGACCAGGATGACGGGTGGCTCGGCAGGTGGGCGGACGACCCGCCCGTCCACGCTCACCTGGTCATGGATAGGATCGACAATCGTCCCCAAAGCGGCACGCCGGCCATTGACGGCCACCCTGCCGGCAACAATCAAAGCGTCGACCTCGCGCCGCGACGCGATCCCGCAGCGTGCCAAAAACCGGTTGATGCGCACCCCGGACAAAACGCGGGCATCGGACGCAAGACCGGCCGAGCCGGCCTCTGAGGCGGGCTGCACCGCTGGTGCGGCGCGGCCCGACTGGGACTTAGCGGTCTTCGTCTGCTCGGGCCAGAGACATCGCTTCCTTGGTGACCGACTTGAGGAATTCTTCGTTGCTGTCGGTGCGGCGGAAGCGCTCGAGGATCAACTCGGTCATCTCCTGGGTGCCCAGGACGGCCGTGGCCCGGCGCAGCATGACGACCTTGCGCAGCTCGATCTCGCTCAGCAGCAACTCCTCGTGCCGCGTGCCCGAACGCTTGATGTCCACCGCCGGGAAGATTCGGCTGTCGGCCAGCTTGCGGACCAGGTTGATCTCCATGTTCCCGGTGCCTTTGAACTCTTCGAAGATGACGTCATCCATCTTCGAGCCGGTCTCGATGAGCGCCGTCGCCACGATAGTCAGGCTGCCGCCGTTTTCGATGTTGCGGGCCGCACCGAAGAAGCGCTTGGGTTTGTGGAGGGCACTCGTGTCCAGACCGCCGGACAGCGTGCGCCCGGTGGAGGGCATGACCTGATTCCAGGCCCGCGCCAGACGGGTAATCGAATCCAGCAGGATCACGACGTCGTGCCCCAGCTCCACCAAACGCTTGCAGCGCTCGAGCGTCAACTCGGCGACTGCAGTGTGGTTCTCCGGGTGCTCGTCGAAGGTGGAGGAGATGACTTCACCTTCGATCGAGCGCCGCATGTCGGTGACCTCCTCGGGCCGCTCGTCCACCAGGAGCGCAAAGAGGTCGCACTCCGGGTGGTTGGCGGCGATCGCGTTGGCAATCTTCTTGAGGAGGGTGGTCTTACCGGCCTTGGGCGGTGAGACGATGAGCGCCCGCTGACCCTTGCCGATCGGACAGAAGAGATCGAAGACGCGCCCGCACATCTCCAGTGGGGAGGTCTCCATCTTCAGGCGCTGGTCGGGGTAGACCGGGATGAGCTTGTCGAAGTGCGGACGGCCGCGCAAAGACTCGGGGTCTTGGCCGTTGACCGCCTCGACCTTCAGAATGCCGTGGTACTTCTCGTTGTCTTTGGGGTCGCGGATTTGACCCGCAATCAAATCCCCGGTGCGCAGTTCAAAACGCCGGATTTGGGACTGCGAGACGTAGACGTCGTGCGGCCCGGGGCGCATGTTCTCGCGCCGCAAAAAGCCGTAGCCCTCGGGCAAAATCTCGAGAACGCCGACGGCGAAATTGAGGCCGGCGGCCTTGGCTTGCGCTTCCAGGATGGGAAAGATGAGGTCGTGTTTCTTGATACGTTGGAGGTCTTTGATGCCCAGCGACTTTGCGATCTCGACGAGCTCGCCGCGGGTCTTGTCTTCGAGCTCCTTCACCGAGAGGAGGGGAACGGTTTCGCCGTCTTTGTTCTGATAGGTCCGCACGGGAGGCGTTTCGCGCTCGACGTACACCCGCGCGGGGTACACGCGCTGCACGCGGTCCGGCCGCCCGCCGCGGTCGAAGCGCCCGCCCCTCTCATAGCGCGGTTCACCGCGTTCGTAGCGCGGATGCTCGGGCCGCTCGGGGCGCTGTTCGCTGCGCTCGGCCGGCTCGGGAGGCGACGATTCAGCCCCTTCGGCTCGGGCCGGTTGAGAGTGGGGAACCCTGGCCGGTGCCAGTCCGGACCCGCTGGGGCCGTTACGTTCGCGGTGACGGGGCCGGGGGGAGGGTTCCTCCGCCGGTTGAGCAGAGGTAGGTTCTGCGCCACGCGAGGGAGATTCTGCAGACTGGGTCTCGGGGGAAAGAGATTCGTTTTCTTCTTGCACGCTTGATCTCAGCCTATGCTGGAGTGCCACGCACGCATAACCGGGATAACGACGAGCCGTCGTCCATGATGGTCATTGCTGCGCGAATTAGGGTGGCTTGGATAGAAGCGGACTCGCGTTGCTTCTCGGCGAGCGCGCTAGCGCTACTATAGCACAGCGCGTCCGGGGCAGTCAACGTATCCGTGTGTGCGCTACCCCTCACCGAGGGTTATCGGCCGCTCCCACGGACGCTTTTAGGGACCGTCCGTCAGGCGCACGCCGCCGGAAGGGTGAGACGCTCGGGCTCGCCGGGTCGAAGAAGCGCAAGGGCCAAGTGCGCGCGGTACTGAGGCCGATGCGGGGCGTCACGGCGAGAGCAGCCGGCGCCGGCTCGATACCCGGTTCAATGCGCAGATCGCCGGCTCGCAGGTCGGCGCCATCGCAGCCAAGATCGATGGCGAATGCGCGGCACAGATTGCCCGGCCCGCTGGCTACAGCGGCGGGAGGGACCTCGCAACCGCGCAGCCGGCGCATGATGTCGGCACCGGACTGGGGTTCGACCGCTCGAATGAGGACCGCCGCGCCAATACCCGGCGGTTCGGTCGTGACGTTGAAACAGTAGTACATGCCGTAGATCAGGTACACGTACGCGTGGCCCGGGCGCCCGAAGAGCGTCACGCTGCGCGGTGTCGGTCCTCGGTAGCCGTGACAGGACGGATCGACGATCGGTAGATAGGCCTCGGTCTCCACGATACGACCGCGCAGCCAGGTGCCCGCTCCGGGCAACCCTTGCGGGACGCGCCGGGAGAGGATCGCCCCAACGAGCCGGCGGGCAACCGCAACGGTCGGACCGTCGAAGAGGCTATCGACGGCGGTTGTCGTGTCCTGCCCGCGCGGGCTGCGCAGCAGGCTGCTGTTTCGGGTTGGCATGCCGAATGTCAGTTCGCTCTTGACGGCAAGCTCCTTTCGCGTGATGATTGTAAACACTATCATGTCTCCGCGCAGCGTGTTGGACGCATGCTCGCGCGGGCTGCGCCTTTGCGGTGGAAAGGAGCACGGTGCGATGAAGACCGCACGCGCCTACACGCTGCTGGAGTTGTTGACGGGAGTTGGTATCGTTCTCCTGTTGCTCGTCGCCACAGGCAATGTCATCGTCGCCACCTTGCACCTACAGGCTCTCCACGCCGACCGGGCGCTGGCCAACCGCTCGGCCGGCAGCCTGGGGCTGCGCCTCCAAGAGGAGGCCCGCAGTTCAACCGCCGTCTTCCTGCCCGCGGTAGACGTCATGGGTGGGGCCAACGATGGACCACAGGGGGCACACGAGGTGGACTACATGCGCGTGCGTTCGGGCGGCGGCGACTCCTACGTCGCCTACGTTTTCGATTCGGGTGCCCAAACGGTCACGCGATACGACTATGCAGTGTCGGCGGCCGGAAAAACGATCCTCGATTCCGATCCTGTCGCTGCGGACATCGACACCTTTCAAGCGCGGCGTGAGGGAGTTGAGGCGACCGGGATGGTCGCAGGGCAACCTGACCCAGCCGACGTCACGATACTCTACGGCGACCCCGAGGTGAGAGGCGGCAACGATGTGGTCGTCGTGAACATTGGCACGGTTTCCCACGAAGGCGAACCACCCGTTCTCTATTCTGTCCACCTTGCGTCCAGGGCCGCACCGACCTCTCTCGCGGTCCTGGCGCCGGCACCCGGCCCTTCGCAGCCGCCTGGGGGCAGCAGAACAATTCCATTTTTCATATTGCGGCCCGGTTTTCCAATGTCCGTTCCGCACGGTCCTATGCATGGCGGCAGCCCGGGCGGGCCAGCGTCTCTGCTTCATTGGGTGGCCGCTGAGGGGAGCGTTCATGTTTTGGGTCCAGGCAGCCCGACGTGGTTTCAACTGACATCATTATACCCAACACTCACTTCAGGAACTTACGTGATCAAAAACGCAGATGGTTCGACCATGACCTTGCTGATTGACTGCACCGGAGCCCCATGCCCAACATTTCGCCCCATTCCGCTCGCCCTACCCGGAGGATCGCAAGGGATATTATATTTCGAATTAGTAAGCTCCCGGTAAATTGGAGGATGACGTGTTTCCAAGAGGCAAGTCATAGACTTGATCACAAGATCACAATGTTCTCAACCCTAGGTGCCTGGTGATGTTTCTCAGCCTCGATGTCACTGCGAAGTTCTAGCCTCGTCACAACGCCAGGAAGGAATACTCGTTCATGCGACATTCTCTGCGCGCCGGGGTCATCGCCCTGACGTGCGCCGCGGCGGCCGCCGGCTGCGCCACGAACACCAGCCCCGGAAACATCATCGATCAAACCAAGGCCACCCTTACGGTGGCGGTGGGAACGCTCAACGACAGCTTCGGCACGATCTCGGCGCTGAACGGCGGACCCGGTTCGGGCACGTACTTGAACCTGGTAACCGCTTTTCGCAACCAGTTCGGCAATTCGGCCTTCATCAGCCCGGGGACCGCACAGCTCACGGGCAACGGCCTCGCGCTGACGCTGGGCAGCCTGTACTCGTACGGCCAGGCACCGGGCACAAACGGCCTGGCCGGACAACCTCCAGCCTACACACCCGCCAACAACGCCGGCAGTGGCTATGCGACCGGTTTCATCTTCACGGGCGCACCGCCAGCGCCGGGAACCTACACGGTGACCGTGACCCTCAAGGCCAACGGGCAGACACGGCAGTATGCGGCAAGCGCAACACTGCCCGCAACGCCGGTGGTCTTGGGCGCTGACCAAGGCGGCAGCTACCTGCCTGATAACCCGGACGACGGAGGCGGGACGTTCACGTTTGCCACCCCGCCGACCGGCGTCACGGAATCGATCGCGTTCTTTTTGTCTGGAACCACCTCTGTGGCAACGGTCGCCGTGAAGACCGGCACAAATTCAGCGGTCCTCCCACCCGGCACGCTCGTGCCCGGTACGACGTACACCGTCATCGTCGTGGGGGCCGATTACCCGTTCGTTGAGGCCGGGCCGCCTCAAAGCACCCAGCCCGTTCCTCAGCTGGCCGGGTCGAGCGGCACGAGCGACCTCACCGCGTCGAACGCCATTTCCATCAGCGGGTAGAGGCAAAGGTATGCCGGCAAGGCTTTGCCGGCGAGTACGGAACAGGGGTGGCGGGTATATAACCGCCACCCCACCTTTTTGTGGGTCGCAGTTTTGCATCCATGGAGAACGTCGCATGCCCGATCCGGACCGTCTAACCCGCACGCTCAAGACGCTGGCCACCGTCGCCCTGGCCCTGGCTTTGGCTGCTGTTGCACTGGTCATCGCCCACAAGATCCTGGGCGTGCTCGTCGTGCTTGTCGGTGCGGTGCTCTTTGCCTACCTTGTGTACCCTCTCGTGCGGCGCCTGGAGCGGCGCATGCCGCGTTGGCTGGCGATTGTCTGCGTCTACGTGTTGTTTCTCGTCGCCGCCGGCGGCGTGGGGGCGTTCATCGGCCCGCGCATCGCGTTTGAATCGCACGCGCTGGCGCGGGATTTTCCGCGCCTTCTCGCACAGGGCCAAAGCGGCATTCTCAACGCCCACCTGGCGATCGTCGGCGCGGTGCCCCTGGAGGCCCGCGAGAGCGTCGCCAAAGTGCTCGACAGCGCGGCGGCCTCGATACAGCACGGCGCCGTCAGCCTCGTCGGACAAGCCCTGGGAGTGCTGCTCAGCGTCGCCTCGGTCCTGACCGCGCTCGTGGTCATTCCGGTGCTGACCTTTTACCTTCTCATGGATCTCGAGCGCCTGCGCGCCGGATTTCTGCGCTTGGTCCCTCCCGGTCACCGGCACGCGGCGCTGCTGGTGCTGGGGGACGTCGACGGGGTCTTGGGCGGCTTCATACGCGGTCAGATCGTCGTGGGAGCTGTGATCGCCGTCTTGGTGACGGTCCTACTGCTCGTGTTGCGCATTAAGTATGCCTTCCTCATCGGGCTGTTTGCGGGGATCGTGGACGTCATCCCCTACTTGGGCGCGGTCGCCGGGGCCGTCCCGGCGGTTCTTATTGCCACGCTGACGCATGGACCCGGCTGGGCTCTCTTGGTCGCCGCCGGATTTGTTGCCATCTACCAGGTCGAGGGGCACGTCGTGGCGCCGACCGTCGTCGGACAGCGGGTCGGTCTGACGCCTCTGATGGTCATCGTCGCGATCTTGACGGGAGCCGAACTGGGCGGCATTCTGGGTATGTTCCTTGCGGTGCCGATAGCGGCGATTGCGAGGGCACTGGTCGCCCGCTTTGTGCCGGCCGACGCCCCCCCAACAACACGGGAGCCGGGAGCCGAGGTCTAGCTTGCGGCAGGTAACAAACCCGGATACATCGTCGCCGCAAGAGCCGCCGCTTTAGACCGCAAGTCTTCAACCCGGCTCGCAGGGGCTACAGCCAGGCGCGCGTGGCGCATTTCGTTGAGCTTGCAGCCCGCAATAATGTACTCGAGCGTCAGCTCTTTGGGAGGATCAGCCCGGCGCTCGAGCTCGGCAACCAGCTGATCGTCGTCGGTGAGAATGAGGATGCGGTCGGCCTTAAAGGCCCGCAGGCGATCCAGGGCGGTGACGAAACCCGCGTAGCTGTATGCCCTGCGCGGGGCGTCCGGGGGAACCGAGAAGGGCAGGAAGCACTCGCTGGTTCCGCGCTCTCCCGACACCCGCAGCCCCGACAGGCCGTGGCCGTGTGCGCAGGGTACGACGGCAAGGAGGGCTTGGAGTTCCGTGCGGCGCGCCCGCGCCGGCTTCTCGGGTGACTGGATCACGCTTCCATTTTAATCGAACATATGTTCGAATGTCAACGGTCACGGTTCATCAAATCAGGACCGGCAGGATGGCGCGTACCTTAAAACGGGACGCCTTTATCTTATGCCCTACCCGCCAAGTTCGGCTCGCCGATACCCCGCAGGTGTCTTCACGATAGTACTAATGAGACGCCGAGCGGTGTCTCACAGCACACCCTCTGAGTCAAAGCCATAACCCGGCGCAACGGATGACGCAACAGCGGGTTCTCCACGTCGACTTAACGCCTGCCGACGAAGGCAGTGACGTCGTGAAGGTACGTGAGATCCCGAATTGCGTCACGCAGGGAGATACGGAGAAAGAGGCAGTCGAGAACGCGCTAGATGCTATTACTCTTTGCCTTCAGGAAATGGAACCAAGGAACGGGGATGCGTCAAACGCCCGAACGGTGCCTGGGCAGCATTCCGATTCATAACAAGCCTTTGAAGAAGGGGACGATTTCCCACATCCTGCGGTGTCTTCATCTCACGCCGAGCGACGCGGCTGAACCGCCACCCTTGACAAGGCGAGGAAGGCTTGCACGATAGATAGCCTCGTCCACATGGTGGAGGCAGACCTTCGCCTTCCGCCCGATGCACGTTCCCCGAACCGAGTTTAACGGAGTCTGTGCGAGTTTTCTTGTGCCTCCAGTGCGTCCATTCTTGTCTCCCGCAGAGCAGACTGATCGAAACCAGCGTTCTCCCGCACGGCCTCGTAAATCGCGAGGACACGGCCGGCTGTCGCCCGGATGTCGAACGCTGCGGCGGCGGTCTTTGCGTGCAGCAACGCCTGCGCCCGGCGCTGGGCATCGGTCAACAACTCCCGAGCAGCGCGAGCCATTGCTTGGGCGCTGGGGGCAATCTCGCCGGCCAGGTGTTCTCCGAAGACATCACGCGTTTGCGGTGAATCCATGGCAACCACCGGCAGACCTGCCGCAAATGCCTCGGCCAGGACCAAACCTTGCGTCTCGGTCACGCTCGGGAACACGAAAAGGTCGGCAGCCGCATAGTACGCCGGAATGTGCGCATGTTCCACCGCTCCCGCGAAGAACACCGCACTCTCCAGGCCCCGGTTGCGCACGCTCTCACGCAAGACCCCGCGCAGCGGTCCGTCACCGACGACGAGCAGCCGTGCGCCGGGGAGATCGTGGCGCACGAGTTGCAACACGTCAAACGCCAGCGGAATGTTCTTCTCCTGTGCCAAGCGCGAGACGAGCAGCAGCAGCGGCGCGTCGGCCGGAATGCCGAGCTGCGTACGCAGGGATTCACGGGCGCCGCGGTCGATGTGCCGGAAGGCGTCGATGTCCACACCGGTCGGTACGACGCATAGCGGCGTGCGCACCCCCAGATCGCGCAGCGCGGCGGCCACGGCTTTGGTCGGCACGATGACCGCATCTGCCGCATTGGCGTAGTTGCGCGTCAGCTCGCGCGTCAGCTGCGTGGTGAAACGCCGCCCCAACGGCGAGTAGTGCGCGTACTCCTCCAAGAGCGTGTGGTACGTGAAGACCAGCGGCACGTGGAAGCGCCGGCGCGCGTAGTATGCCGCCATCCAGCCCGTAATGAAGAGGGAGTGACTGTGAATGATGTCGCAGCGGCTCAAGAAGCGGATCTTGTTGCGTCGTGCGACGAGCGGTAGCGTCAGCCGATACTGGGTGCGCGCCGGTAACGGCAATGACGGCATGCGGAAGACGCGGCCCGCGCTCTCCGAACCGCGCGGGATGTGCGGCGCGAAGGTAAATGCCTCGTGCCCCAGCGCACGCAATTGTTCGGCCAGGCTTTCAACAGACGTCACGACGCCGTTGACGATCGGGCGATAGACCTCGGTGAAAATCGCTACTCTCATCGCGCGCTGGCAAGCCGTGTCATGTGTGCGTCGTCGGGATCCGCGAGGGTATCGTCTTTCGGAACGTCCCGCAACGCTGGAGACGAATGCGTTCGGTATAAAGAACTCCACGCCGCAGAGCGGTACAACAAGTCCCGCAAACGGGGAAATGCACGGTTGTGCGGTATCTTCATTTGACCCTCGTCGCGTGCGCGTGCTATAATCGCGGCGTTGTAATTTTTTCGTTCACACACGTTCGTCTCTTTCGCTGCACTTCATCGCGCACGACGCTCGCGCGATCTCGCTCCTAAAAACACAAACACTCATCTTCATTCAGCCGCGACGCGTGTCCTGACCATCGGACTGTGCGCACATGACGGGAGTTGTTTGCATGAGAGGAGTTGCGTGAACCCAAGCCGTTCCACCTGGCCGCTACCCGTTTCCATCCGTCCGCCGTATCTGGCGTGTGCCTGCCTCCTTTTGGCTCTGGTCGCCTTCGGCGTCATCCGTCAACCTTCCGCAGCGCGTCCCCTTCTTACCCCCTCCCAGGACCTCATTGTCGGCCACCACGAAGGCCCGCTTCTTGAGGCTGCCGCGCCGCACGCGCCGGCATCGCGACGTCAGCAAGCTGGCTTTGCATCCGCCGGCGCGTGGTTTTCCGATCCGCAGTTGCTCGCAACGCTGCCCGAAACCGACGAGGTACCGGCGGCCGCCCCTTTGGCTCGGCTGCGCATTCGCACGATATTCGTCACGCACCGGGTGCTGCATGCGGTGCGGCCTGTCGTGCACTTCCGAGAAGGGCTTGCTCCCAACGCCTCCCGCGTCGTCGTCCCCGGACGACCCGAGGTGACGCTCGTCACCGAACGGCTGACATTGTGGAATGAGCTGCCCGTCGGACACAGCGTCGTGTCACGCGTCGTTGTGCAGCGCGGCCGGCCGGCAGTCGTCGTGCGCGGTGCGCCGCGCACGCTGCACGAAGCCATGACCCTGCTCGGAGCACGCGGCGTCGTCGCCGTGTACTCCATGATCGCCACCGCCTACACAGCCGACTCGGCGCAGGCCTACCCGACCGGGCGCACGGCAACCGGATTGCCCGCGCGCTTCGGCGTCGTCGCGGTTGACCCGCACGTCATTCCGCTAGGCGCCCATCTTTTCGTCGAAGGATACGGACCGGCGATCGCCGCGGATACCGGAGGCGCCATCCGCGGTTACCGCATCGATCTGTGCATGGATTCTTTCACCCGCGCCCTGCAGTGGGGGCGCCAGCCTGTGCGCGTCTACCTTCTGAGGATTCACTGAGCGCACGTCGAAGGCCGCACGCATGGCGGCGGCCGCGCACGACTCCTTTTCGTCTCCCAAGCGGGTTCTGACCACCCGGCAGCTGGCGCCGCGCAAACGCTTCGGGCAGCACTTCCTCACCGATGCGCGGCTGGCGCGCCGCATTGCGGCAGCGCTTCCCGCAGCGGCTCACGTCCTCGAGATCGGCGGAGGCACCGGAACTTTAACCGCTGCCTTGGCCGAGTGCGCGCGTCACGTCGTCGTGATCGAGATCGACCGCGACCTGCAGACCGTGTTGGCGGAGCGCTTTGCGGCGGACGGCAGCCGGGTTGAGATCATCAACGCAGATGCGCTCACGGCAGACCTGGAGGCATTGCTGCTGGGCGGCCCGCCACCCCGTGCGGTGTGCGGCAATCTTCCCTACGCGATCACGACACCGTTGCTGGAGCGCATCCTGGCCTGCGCGGGCGTGTGGGAGTGCGCGGTGCTCATGGTCCAGGCCGAGTACGCGCGCCGCCTGGCGGCAAAGGCCGGGTCGCCTCATTACGGAAGCTTGACGCTGTTCGCCGAGCACTTCGCCGTCGTCGAGCGGCTCTTCGACGTCGGCGCAGCCGGCTTTTATCCTGCTCCCCGGGTGGCGTCGTCCGTCGTGCGTTTGCGCCCACGCCCCCTCCCCGAGCGGGAGCACCGCCACGAGGGGCTACTCTTGGACCTCGTGCGGGCCTCCTTTGCGCATCGGCGTAAGACGTTGGTCAACAGCATCCTGACGGCGCGCCGAGGGGGAAATCCGGAGATGCGGAAACTTTTGGAGACTGCCCTGGAGCGGCGCGGGCTGCCGCGTGACGTTCGCGGCGAGCGTCTTGCCTTGGCGGATTTTCGCAGCCTCGCCGAGGCTCTGGCTCATTCGGGCATGGAAAGGCTATCGTGAGCACCGCGTCCACGCAAGAGACGGCCCCGCCAGGCACCGGCTTGGCCTTCGACGGTCCAGCCTGGAACGGATGGGCGCTGTTGGCCCTGGCTATCGTGAGCATCCTGGCCTTCGTGTCGGTTCAGGTGATCGTGCTGGCGATCATCTTCTTCAAGGCCTATCCGGACGCGCTGAGCGTCGCACAGACGCGCCCCTTGCTCGCGCAGCCGGCCACGTTAATGCACCTGCTGACGGCCCCCAACCTGTGGTTTTTGACCGTGAGCTCCGAGGGCGTCTTGGCCGTGATCACCCTCGCCGGCCTACGGGCTTTGCTGAACGCACCGCCATCCGCCATTGGCTTGGGCGCGCTGCCGCGTCCGGGGGCTCTTGCCTTCGGCGTCGGCTGGGGCATCCTGCTCGTCCTCGCGAGCAACCTGGCGGAGGCGTTACAGAATGCGGTGTTTGGACCGCATCCGCCCCAGATGCAGGCACAGGTCCTCCTCACGCATCACGGCGCGGAGGCCTTTGCGTTGGATTTCATGGCGGTCTCCCTCGCCGCTCCGTTCGCCGAGGAGACATTCTTTCGCGGACTGGTCTTCACAGGACTGGTGCAACGCATGCAGCCGGGGTACGCGGCGCTCCTCAGCGCGGCATTCTTCGCCCTCGCCCACTTCGAGAAGTGGTCGGCGCTGCCGATCTTCCTCATTGGCCTGGGCTTGGCGTACGTGTACTACACGAGCAAGTCGCTGTGGGTCAGCATGACGACGCACGCCACGGTCAATACGATCTCGCTCGTCATCGCATACCTGTTCCCGCAGCTCGTCAAGTAGCCGCAGCCGCCAGGTTCTCAACGTAGCCGCCGCGCTTGCCGCGGCCGACGCAAACGCCGCACCTCGGGCCAGGCGTACGGCGTCACGTTCCGTCGGTCGCGCAAGCGCGACGGTCGGCCAAGGCCGACCGCTACAGCCGGTCGCGCGAGGGCGACCGTTACCCACAAAACGCCGCGTGGACGCTACGAACCGGTTATCGCAGCAGCCTCGTGCAAAACGCGCAGTGTCTGCTCCGCACAGCGCTCCCAACTCATGGTGCGGGCGCGGGCCAAACCGGCGGCACGCAACTGGGCGGCAAGGCCGATATCGGTGAGCACGCGGGCAATGGCCGCGGCATAGGCCTCCCAATCACCGGGAGCCACATACAGTGCAGCATCCCCTCCGGCCTCAGGAATGCTGGCAGCCTCGCTTGCAACGACCGGCGCGCCGTGCGCCATTGCCTCCAGGACGGGCAACCCAAACCCTTCGTAGCGCGAGGGGAACGCAAAGACCGCCGCCCCGGCGTACAGACGCCGCAAGACGCAATCCGCGACCTCCCCCGTCACGGCACTCGGCACGCCATCCGCAACGTCGAAGTGCACGATCCACCCCTTCTTGCCGTTGCGGCGCACGCTGCGCAGTCCCCCGCGCGGCGCAAGACCAAGTCCGGGTTTGCCGACGATGAGCAGGCCGGTCGTCATGCGCAACGCATCCGGCAGCGCCTGCATCGCACGGCGCAGCGTGGCCAGATCCTTGCGCGGCTCGCTCTCCCCGACGAAGAGGACGTACTGCGAAACGCCATCCAACAAGAGCGGTTCATCCGGCACGACGTCGGGTGCGTCGACCCCCAAGGGCACGACGCGAATCCGCCGCTCCGGCACGCCCAGGTAGCGGACAATCTCGCCCTTGGAGAAGTCCGAATCCGTCACAATCAGGGCGGCGTGCTCCGCGGTCGTGCGAAACGGCGTCTGCTCGTTGCGGCGGATGCGCTCGCGCTCGGCTGGGGAGACAAATGGCCAGACATCGTGGACTGTGGCCACGCTGGGCACCGCTACCCGCCACGTCATCCCGTTCCATGGATACCAGACCACGTCGGGCGCCAATGTCGCAACGCCACGCCGGCTCACGACGTCAACCCGGCGCAGACCCAGCTCTCCCGCCAACCGGCCGGCGACGAGAGCTGGCCAGCGGTGGGGTACGGCCAACGTCACGCGCACCCCGGCGTAGCGGCATAGGCGCGTCAGGACCGCCCGCGCGTAGCGCCCGATGCCGCGCCGGTCGTGGAGCAGGTTGACCGCATCGACCGCGATGTGCACGGCGACTAGCTCGCCTGCAACCCGCAACGCGGGCTCGGCCCACCCGTGGTGGCCAGCCAGGGGTTGTTTTGCCACGGCGAAAAGACCGGCCCTGTGATCGTCGCGCAGCTGGTCTTGGCGTGCGCCGCTCTCGTGCTGGCCGGTGAAGTGTTCACCAATGCCGTCGAATGGCTGGGCGTGCGGCTGGCTCTCACGCGCTCCGCAGCCGGCGCCATCGTTGCGGCTGCAGGTTCATCGCTGCCGGAAACGATCATCGCCGCCGTCGCGCTGCTCGTCTTGCACGACACACGCAGCACCCAAATCGGCATCGGCGCCGTGCTCGGCGCACCCTTCATGCTGAGTACCTTGGTCTTCTTCCTCATCGGCGTCTTGGCGCTTGCACGCTCGCCCCGCCGAGCGCCACGCGGCATCGCCGCCCCCGCTGGTCCGGCGCTGGTCGGCCTCGCTCTCTTCTGCGCGACCTTTGCGCTGGCACTGGGAGCGTCCTTGGCCCGTGCGCGCGGCGTTCACGTGGCGGCGGCCGTTGCGGTGCTGGCCGCCTACCTCGGCTACCTCCTGTACCATGTTCGCGCCGACCCCGGGGGGACGCAGTCTCACCCGCCGCCCCTGCACTTGAGCCGGCGCAGTGCGGTGCCGGCCACCTGGATCGTCCTCGTGCAATTCGGTTTGGCTTTGGCCCTCACGGTCGCCGCCTCGCGCTGGTTTGTGCTCGTGGTCGGCAATGCTGCTCTCGCACTCGGCGCCGCACCCTTCCTCGTCTCGGTCTTCATCAGCCCGATCGCAACCGAGTTGCCGGAGGCGACCAACGTCTGGCTGTGGATGCGCCGCGGCGAGGACGCGTTGGCGGTTTCCAACGTCCTCGGCGCGATGATGTTTCAGACCTCGCTTGCCTGCGCGCTGGCGATGCTCGCGACGCCGTGGCAGCTGGATTCCGCCGCCTACGACTCGGCCGCCGCAACGCTGCTCGGCGCCGGCTGGGTGCTCGCCTGGACTGCCATCCGCCGCCGCCTCGAGCCCTGGGCTCTCGTCTGCGCGATCCTGCCGTATCTGGCCTACGCCGCGTGGTCGGCGCACTCATAAGCACGCGGCGCACGCTGAACACGCGCCGCCCCAAGCGGCCTCACCACAAGTCCTGGCCCAACCGCAGGTGGCGGATGATGTCGTCGGCGCGAGCGGGCGTTATGAAGGCCGCCGCGAGTGCGCCGCTTATGAGGCCGCCGATGTGCCCGGCGTTAGAGATGCCGGAGTTGAGGAAACCATAGCCCAACGTCAAGAGGATGGGGATGAAAGCCGCCTGGGCCAGCTCGCGGCGCAGCGGCGGCAGGCGCAGCGCCAACACGGCCATCGCCCCGAACACCCCCATGATCGCACCCGACGCACCTGCGGTCACATCTGTGCTGCCCAAGGTCCACAGGTATGCCGCGATGCCGCCGCCGAGCAGCGCGATGAAGTAGATCGCGGCGTAGCGCACCGACCCATAGACGTATTCGACGAGCACGCCGGCCTGAAACAGCGCATACGAGTTAAACAGGATGTGGACGACAGTGAAGTGCAAAAAGCCGTAGCTGACCAGACGCCACCATTCGCCGTGGAGAATACGGTCGGGCAGGATGGCGCCGGCCAGCATGAACGGGCCCAGGTCTGCGCCGCGCGCTGCCAGCCGGTCCACGATGAACACCAGCCACAGCAGGAAGATCATGCCGGTGGTGAAGGGCGCGCCGCGCGGGCTCATTGTGCCAGCGCTTCGCGCACGGCGGCGGCAAACAGCGGGATGAGCAGCTCGTGGTGCCCGGTGAACATGTAGCCCTTGCCGCCGTCGAGGTGCGGCCGGGTCACGACGTTGGTGCGCGGCCGGTAGTGGCGGATGAAATCAAAATCCGCCGTCACGAATCGCCCGGTGTAGCCCAAATTGCGCGCCACCGAGAGCGCCTTTAAGAATGTCTCGGGCATGACCACCGCCGATCCGAAGTTCAAGTACACGCCGCCGTCGGTCACGCCCGCAATGACCTCGCAGAAGCGCCGGAAGTCGTACATCGTGGCGGCGCCCAAGGCGGCACCGTCGGCGGCCGGATGCATGTGGACGATGTCGGTGCCCACCGCCACGTGCACGGTCACCGGGCTGCCGATCCTGGCGCCCTGAGCCAAAACCGAGATGCCGGCGTTGGCGTCCGGCCGCGCAAGAAGCGCCTCTCCCAGTGCGCGCCCCAACCCGATCCGCGGACCCTCGCGGTTGATGGCACCCAGAATGAAGTCCGCCGTCTCCTGCGACATGCCAAAGGATCCGTCGCGCAGCGCTTCATCCACGTCCTCCGACGTCTTACCGGCCAGCGCTAGTTCCACGTCGTGAATGCAAATCGAGCCATTGCCGGCGACCGCCGTGAGGATTCCGTCGCGCATGAGGTCCACGAGCACGGGCCCGAGTCCGGTCTTCATGACGTGGCCTCCGATGCCCGCCGCCACGACCTTGCCCCGGCGGTGGGCCTGCACGACGTCGGCTACCAGCGCCCGCAGATCGCGCGCCGCCAAGATGTCGGGCAGCCCCGCCCAGAAATCGCGAAACGATCCGCCGGCAGTGTGGGGACGGGCCAGTGCATCCGCTTGAACCTTGGACGGACGCTGCGCCAGCGAGGTCAGGCGCAGCTTTCCGAAATCGAGGCGGGGAATGTTGTCTTTGCCGCTCATGCGTGGGCTGCTGTCTGCGGCGCGAATCCCGCGCCCCCTTCCACCGGCCGGGCGCGGTAGGTTTCGATCAGTGCGCTCAAGCGCGACCGGAAAACATCCGGCGCGAACATGCGAGCGTGGGCAACCAAACGCAGCGGATCAAACCTCGTGGAGGCCAGTTGTTCCAGCGCCGCCAGCAATGCATCCGGGCTGGGTTCTGTGAAGAACAACCCGGTCTCGCCTTCCACGATGGTTTCGAGCGCCCCTCCGGCGGCAAATGCCACCGCGGGGCGTCCGCGCGCCGCAGCTTCCAGCGGCACGAGCCCGAAATCTTCCACGCCGCAGACGATCACCGCCCGCGCACCGCGCAGCAGCTCGTCGCGCCGCTCGTCGCTGACCCAGCCGGCGAAGGTCACGCTGGGTCCTGCCAGGCGGCGTAGCCGCTCTTCATCCGGACCGCTGCCGGCGATGACGAGCGGCTGACGTGCCCGCGTACACGCTTCGACCGCCAGATGAATTCGTTTATACGGTAACAGGCGGCTGAGCACCAGAAAGTACCCGCCATCCGGCTGATGCGCAGCCTGCGCTTCCGCGTCCGCAGGCACCTGCACCGGGCACGGAACGATCTCACTGCGACGCCCGTAGATGCGCGCGATGCGCCGTGCGATGTGCCGGGAGTTGGTGACGATGAGCTGCGGCCGCTGGGCCGCCGCCAGATCCCAGCGCTTGAGCCAGGCGCGGAGGATGTGCCACGCCGGGCGGAGCGGCGCCGGCGTCAGGACGTCCGCATACTCGTCCGGATACCATAGAAAGCGCGTCGGGGTGTTCATGTAGCACAGGTGCAGGGTCTGCGGCGGTACCCGAACGCCCTTGGCGAACGCGGTGGTCGACGAAATGACGAGGTCATAGCCTCGAAGGTTGAGCGACGAAAAGGCCAGCGGGTAGAAGGCCACCAGCGCCCGGAAATGGCGGGCGGCTCCCGGCACGTACTGCAAGAACGACGTTCGCACGTCGACGGCCTCAAAACGGCCGGCGAGGGCTTCACGCCGAACGAGCGACGTGTACAGAGGCGCCTGCGGATACAGGCGGTGCATTTCGAGCAGTACCCGCTCTGCGCCGCCGAATTGCGTCAGGTAGTCGTGGACGAACGCCACGCGCACCGCAGCCGCTTACTGACTCTCCTGTCTGGGCAATACGATCGCGATTGTCTCGCGCGTCAGGTAGCGGCGCGCCACGCGCTGGATGTCCGCCGCGCTGACGGCGAGAATGCGCTGGGGAACAAGGTTCTCGAAGGTGATGCCCTGCGGGGACGCCGCCGAACGCCCCAGCAGCCAGGCTTGGTCGCGCAGGGTATCCGCGCTGAGGTAGTAGGCGCCGAGCGCCAATTTCTTGCCCTCTTCGATCAACTGCGGTGACAGATTCTCGCCCCGCAAGCGCGCAATGCCGGTTTCCAAATCCCGCACCGATTGATCAAGGTTGGCGCTCTCGCCGCCCATGAAGACGATCATGCTACCGGGTTGCGCTTCGTACTGATAGTACGCGCCGACGTAGTCGTCAGGTAACGGCGTGTCCGAGGTGAAGGTGAAGGCGTGGATGTCGCCGCCTGATCCCAAGAGCGCTTCGATGACGAGCATGGCGGCAAAGTCGGTCGAGTACTGGTTGGGCGCCTGGTACGCGATGGCGACCCACGGCGCGGGCACCTGGCGGTGGGCGACAACTTGGTGCAAACGGGCAATGGCGGCCGGCGAGGGTGCGGGCGGCGCCGGTTCGGGCGTGAAGGTGCCGAACTCGCGGCGCACCGCGTCGAGAGCGGCGGGGGTGACGAGGCCGACGATCGCCACGATGGTTCCGTTGGCATGCTGGTAGCCGGCTGCAAACGCCGCGACGTCGGACGGCAGGATGCGGGCCACCGTCAGCGGGTCACCCTCGTCCGGGAAGGCAAAACCTGTGCCGCTGTAGTTGACCTGGCGTACCATCAAGTAGGTTGCCTCCAGCGGGTTCTGCGCCGCGTTGGTCGCTTGGGTCAGGGTAGTCTCGCGCACCGCCGCCACGCGCGACAGATCGGGATGGCCGAGCGCGAGGCGCAGATCGTGCACGAGGTGGGGGAAATCTCCCGCCCGGCATTCCAGATAAAAGCGCGTGTCAAGGGGGTCCAACGTGTAGGTTATCGATCCGCCTGCTTGCCGGACGCTATCTTGCAGCGTGGCAGCCCCTTCGACCGGCGTTTGCAGAACGACCTGGGCGGCAATCGCGGCAACGCCGGCTTTTCCGGCCGGTTGTTGCGCTAATCCGGCAGGCACGAAAATCTGCGCACCGACGAGCGGCAGGTCGCCCGAAGCCTGGCTTGCGATGATGACGCCGTTGGGCAAGCGCTCTTGCACCGCACCGGCAAACGGCGGCAGGGGAGCCGCTCCGGACGCGGCGCCGGGCAGCCACAGGAGGGCGCCGGCGAGCAGCGCGATCAGGGCCGGCCTGGCCCGCGGGCCAGCGTCACGGAAACAGTTCATTGGGAAACTCCACGTGAAGATTGGTCGCCGGCGGGCAAGATGACGACCGACGGGGCGGCCATGAGGTAGCGCTTGGCGACCGAAAGGACGTAATCCGGGGTGAGGCTTGCAACGCGGGCAAAGTAATCACCCGAGAGATCGGGGCCGGTCGCACTGGGGCTGTACGACAGCGCGCCCTGGGCAAAGTACCAACCGTAGTTGTCGGCCAGCGCTTCGTCTGTTTGCATCGTCCGCAGCAAGTGGGTCACAAACGCATCCCGCGCCTGCACGAACTGGGCATCCGACATGCGGTGACCGACGCTGTTGGCGACAGCCGCGCGCAGCACGCCCGCCATCGCTGTCGTGTCCAGACGCTGCCCCGAGACCGCGACAAAGAAAACGCCCGGGTTACGCAAGGTGATGAACTGCCCGCTGAAAGCCGCGCCATCGTCGGCCGTGCGGACCGCTCTCACCAAAACACCACTGTCGGGATCCGTCAGGTAGTCCGACCAGAAGTCCATCGCAGTCGCGGCGCGCTCATCGCTGATGGGAGGGCCGGTCCATCCAAGTGCAATACCCGTCACGCCGGTCGCCAGGGGATGCAGCGCGCGGGGCGCAGCAGCTTGTTGGTTCTGAGGTGAGGCGGGCATGGCAGGCACGCGGCCACCGCTTGGCATGCCGAACTGGGCCACACGTTGGCTAACTGACGCCGGGTCGATCGCACCGGTGACGACGACGATCTCATTGCCGGGGACGTACGCCGTTGTGGTAAAGCCGGCGACGGCGTTCAGCGTCATGGCGCGCAGGCTGATGGGGTTGCCGTAGGTTGAATCGTGCAGCGGCCCTGCGCTGAACAGCTGGGCGAAGAGGGCATCCCGCAGTACCTGATCGACCCCTTCTTCCGCCGCCACCTGCACCGCAGCCAGGCGCGTTCTGCCGGACTCGAAGCTGGCCTGGTCGATCGCCGGATGGAGGACGGCGCCCAGCAGCGCGGAGAGCAGATTCGACATGTCGTAGGCCGGGGCGACCACCGAGAACTGCGTCGCTTCGGGGTACACGGAAATGCCCAGCCTGCCGCCGGCGGCGCGCACTGCGTCGCGCAGCGACGGCCCCACGGGCGGCTTGTGATCGGCCAGGGCGAACGCCGCCAAACGTGCGATACCGGGTTGCATCCCGTCGTAGCCGTTGGCCGGACAGCGGACCCAAAACTCCAGCGCGGCCAGAGGTGCCGCACCGCTCTTGCGCGCGACGACGGTTAGGCCACTCGCCAATTGCGTGCCGACAGTCTGCGGCCCCACGTCGCCTATCACCGCCGCACCGGCCCAAGCGGCCCGGGGCGCTATCCCGAGTGCCGCACACAGCACTGCCCAGCAGAAAAAAAGTGCGGCGAGTCCGCCGCCCACAGATCGTCTCATCGTCCGCGTCCTCATGCCGGTTCCGGCGGCGGGAAGGGAAGCACCGACGGTGCGACACGCGGCTTGTCGTCTTTGCCCGGCGGGGGGTTGCCCATCGCCGCCGCACGGCCGGAGAGCGCCTCCTCGCTCTGCGGCGCCGGCTTGGGGACGGCTTGCGGAACGTCGGACAACAGGCGGTCGACCTCGTCCGCCTCGATCGTCTCTTTCTCGAGCAGGGCTTCGGCCAGGCGGTGCAATTTGTCGATGTTGGTCTCCAGCAGGTGGTAGGCGTTGGCGTAGCACGAGTCGATGATGCTGCGGACCTCAGCGTCGATCTGGCTGGCGACTTCCTCCGAGTAGTTGCGCTCCTCGACGATGTCGCGGCCCAAAAACACCTGCTCGTGTTTCTTGCCCAGGGCGACCGGACCGATCTTGGGGCTCATGCCGAAATCCATCACCATCTTGCGCGCCAGAGAGGTCGCCTTCTGGAGGTCGTCGTGCGCCCCGGTCGTGTTCTCCTGAAAGATCAGCTCCTCGGCTGCGCGCGCGCCGAGCATGACCGTGATGCGGTCCAAAATCTCGGCCTTGGTCATGAGGTAGCGGTCTTCCGTGGGCAACTGCATCGTGACACCCAGGGCCATGCCGCGCGGGATGATCGTCACCTTGTGCAGCGGGTCGGCGTTGGGCAAAAGCTTGGCGGTCAGGGCGTGGCCGCTCTCGTGGTAGGCGACGAGCTCCTTCTCGCGCTGGCTCATGATCCGGCTCTTGCGCTCCGGCCCCGCGATGACCCGGTCGATCGCCTCCTCGCAATCTTTCATGTCGATTTGCGTCTTGTTTTGCCGGGCCGCGAGGAGGGCCGCCTCGTTGAGGAGATTCTCCAGGTCGGCTCCCGAGAAGCCCGGCGTGCGCCGTGCTAGCACTTCCAGGCGGACGTCCGGGGCCAGCGGCTTGTTGCGAGCGTGGACGGCGAGAATCTGCGCGCGCCCAACAACGTCCGCACGGTCCACGACGACCTGGCGGTCGAAGCGGCCGGGCCGCAAGAGTGCGGGGTCCAAGACGTCCGGCCGGTTGGTGGCGGCAATCAGGATGACGCCGGTGTTCACATCAAACCCGTCCATCTCGACCAGGAGTTGGTTGAGGGTTTGCTCGCGCTCGTCGTGGCCGCCGCCCAAACCCGCACCGCGCTGGCGCCCGACCGCGTCGATTTCGTCGATGAAGACGATGCAGGGTGCGCTCTTCTTCGCCTGATCGAACAGGTCGCGCACCCGCGACGCGCCGACGCCGACGAACATTTCGACGAAGTCCGACCCGGAGATGCTGAAGAACGGCACCCCGGCTTCGCCCGCGATAGCCCGCGCCAAAAGGGTCTTGCCGCTGCCCGGCGGGCCGAGAAGCAAAAGCCCCTTGGGAATGCGGGCTCCCAGGGCCTGAAACTTCTTGGGGTATTTGAGGAACTCGACGACTTCGCTGAGCTCCTGCTTGGCCTCATCCACACCGGCGACGTCGGCGAAGGTGACTTTGGGACGATTCTCGGTCAGCAGCTTGGCGCGGCTGCGACCGAAGGAGAGGGCTTGGCTTCCTCCGGTTTGCAGCTGGCGGGCCATGAACCATAAGAACATGAGCAGCGTGAAGGGAAGAATACCGTACCACAGCATGAGCCCCATGCCGGGCCCGGCCTGCGAGTTGTCGCCGACCACCTTGATGTGGTGGGCGATGAGGTCTTTCGTGAGGTCCGGAGCCGCGCCCGGCGGCAGCGTCACCGTTTCGCTCTGGCTGTCGCCGACCATCTTGACGGTGGCGGTCGTCGCGCTGACGACGACCTCGTGGATGGCCTCCGGGTTGCTCGCCACCTGTGCCAGCAGCTGGCTGTAGGCGACGGTCTTGGGCGGCTGGACGTTGTGCTGGTAGTAGTTGTAGGCGAAGAGGAAGAGCAGTGCGATGCAGACCACCCACGCCGCCCACTTGAGAATCTTATTGACCAAATGAACTCCTTCGAGACGCGCCTGCGCGCGGGAGGCGCGCGACCTTGCCGTCTCCTCCACCCGTTTGCGGGAACCCGGCGTGCAGCTTTCTGATGTGAGGCAGGTTGCGAAAGCGTTCTTGAAAATCCAACCCGTACCCTACCAGGAAGGCGTCTTCCGGTGCGACGAGCCCGACGTAATCCGGGTGCACATCGACCGCCCGGTGGAACGGTTTGTCGATGAGGGCACAGGATTGCACGCTGGCCGCTCCCCGGCTGCGAATGTTGCCCAGCAGGTAGGACAGGGTGTAGCCTTCGTCAATGATATCCTCGACGAGCAGGATGTGCTTGCCATCCGGGCTCTGGTCGAGATCCTTGAGCAAGCGCACGTCGGGCGTCGTGGTGCGGCCCGTGCCGTAGGAGCTGACCACCATGAAATCCAGCGTCAACGGGTAGTCCCCCAAGGCTCGCATGAGGTCGGCCAGAAACGGCAGAGCTCCCTTGAGGATGCCAACCGCGAGCAGCGGGCGACCCTGGTTGTGCTCCCGCACTTCACGCGCCAGCCGCACCACCGCCGCTGCGATCTCATCCGCACTGAAGACTACCTCTCCCAGACCGGCCTCGGCCGGCGCCTGCTCGTTCATCTGTGCCCGTGTCTTACGTATCGGCCTGCCGCCACCCCGCCTCCAGCACCCTCCTTCGCGGATGGGCCGCAAAGGGTTCCATGGCCCGCAAGCCGAGCACAGCCGCAATGCGACCTCCAGCACACAGGACGGCTGCTCGCTCGCGCTCGTGACGTGCCAGACCACTCTTGGCAAGGAATCGCGCCAACGAAACCGGGCGCCGGCGACCGGACGGAATGCAGCGATCGCCTGGTTGCGGCGGACGAATGGTGAGGTGACCTGCGCTCGCGAGAGCCTCACGATCCAAGAAAAGCGTGCGGCCCAACCCGACAGGCCCAGGGTGGCGATCGTGGCGCGCCACAGCGCGCACCGCACGCAACGACAGCGTCCCCAAAGGCGTCACGATACGCACGGGCAGCTTCGCCGCATCGACCTCCACCGCTGCCGGCGCCGACGGCAAGGTGCGCAGTGAACGCACGATGAGCCGGCCCCCCGACAGACTGAGGACGCGATCGCCGGCTTGAAAGGTGCCACCGCGCCGCTCGCGCAGGGCACGTTCGATAGCCGTACATTGGGCGAACGAAAAGCCTCTGCTTCCGCCAGCAAGCATGACAGCCCGGCGCAGCGCACGACGCAAGAGCGCCGAAGGCAATCCGCGCAGCCGGGCCACGATGTAGCCTCTGCCCTGCGGGTCAGCCGCACGGTCGAGCGCACGAGCGGCAAGCGCATCCAGAAACTCCTTTTCCGCAGCCAAGAGAGCCGCCGACCGGGGAATGCCGGATGCGGCTTGCGGCAAGCGCTCATAGAGCTCGCTTACAAGCCTGCGCACCGCATTACGCGGGACGCGCAAATCGGCATTGGTCTCATCCTCCGACCACGGCACGCGCAGCGCCGAGAGCAGCGCGCGGCACTGCACTTTTGCCGCCCACAACAGGGGACGCACGATCTGCACGTCGTCCTCCAGAGAGCGCCGCCCGCCAAGACCCACAATGCCGTCCAGGCCGCTGCCCCGCACGAGCGACAGCACGACCGTTTCCGCCAAATCGTCGCGTTGATGACCGGTGACGATCGTGGCGGCACCGGCTCGCCGAGCCGCCTGAGCCAGCACCCGATAGCGTGCCGTGCGCGCGCGCTCTTCCGGGGAGTCGCCCACCGCTCGGCGGACGTCGGCCCGCAGGATGCGCACGGCGGCGTGCGCAGCCGCCGCCTGGGCTCTTACGGCGGCGATGTCTCGCTGGATCGAGGTTCGCGGGCGCAGGCCGTGGTTGACGTAGCACGCGATCAAGCGCGCGCCGGGAGCGACTCGTCTCGTCAAGAGCAGCGCAGCGCCGCTGTCGGCACCCCCGGAACAGGCGACGACAATGCAGCCGTCGCGAGGTAATCCCAGCGCCAGCCAGGCGCGCTCGTAGGCTGCAGCCATGCGGTCCGGCAGGTCGCCCGGTTCGCCGTTGCGGCCCCTCCCGGCCGGACGCCGTAGCCCGTCATGTGCCGCCCCTCGCGGCTGCGGTACTGCAGGTGGCCGCCCCGCTGCACCGCGGTTAGCGGCGGCGCGCCCGCTCGAGCTCGCGGCGGATTTCCCGCTCTTTGATCGCCTCTCGCTTGTCATACAATTTTTTACCGCGGGCCAGCCCGAGTTCCACCTTGACGTGGTTGCGCCGAAAGTACAGGCGCAGCGGCAAAAGCGTCAGGCCCTTTTCCTGCAGCTTGCCCGCCAAGCGGTCGATTTCGCGGCGGTGGAGCAAAAGCTTGCGGTCGCGCCGCGGCTCATGTTGCGAGAAATACGTGCCCCGCCCGTAGGGCGGAATGTGCATGTTGACAAGCCACGCCTCGCGGCCTCGCAGGCGTGCGAAGGCGTCTCCCAGCGAGCACCCGTTTTCGCGCAGGCTCTTGACCTCGGTGCCGGTCAGCGCCAGACCGGCCTCGAACGTATCCTGAATCGCGTAGTCGTGGAACGCCCGCCGGTTGGACGCGATCAGTTTGGTACCCGCCCGGCCGTCAGCGTCGTGGGTCGTCATCGGCGATGAACTTTCCGTGGGCCAGGGCATACAGGGTGCCTCGTTCGTCCTCGAGACTGGCGCGCAGCTGCAGTAGCCGGCCGCGGCGATGTTCGACGCTGCCGCGAACGACCAGGGGAATGTCCACCGGCACCGCCCGGCGGAAGCGCACGTCCAGGCGTCCCGTCACCGCCCGCACGCCGGCCGCGATGGCGGCGTGCGCCATTGCTTCGTCCAACACGGTGACGACGATGCCACCGTGCAGCATCCCGCTCCAGCCCGCAAAGCGGCTGGCCGGCATAAAGCGAGCCTGCGCGGATTGCTCGCCATAGGCAAACTGCAGCCGCAGCCCTTGCGGATTGTCGGGACCGCAGGCAAAGCAGCGCCGATCATCCTGCAAAGCCGCGCCGGGCGGCGACGGCGCTGACGCGGAGGACAGGGACGATGCGGGCGGCCGCAACGCAGACGTGTCGTCGTCCATGTTAGTACCCCAGGCTGAGGCGTTGCCCAAGTTGCGGCGGCAGGTGGACGTCGGCTATTCGCGCCCGCACGCCGTCAACGTCGTAGGTCACACGGACAAGCTCGATCACGCCGGTCTCGTCGTCAAAGTAGGCAAAGGCCGCCGCGGGATTGCCGTCGCGGGGCTGGCCGACGCTGCCCGGGTTGACGAGGTAGCGAAAGCGCGGGCTGACCTGAATGCGTCCGCCGCGCACCAAGCGCTGGTGGAACGTGGGTTGCGGACCGGCGGGTGAGGCGCGGCGTTCTCCATGCGCCTGCGCGGTTTCTTGGAAGAACACCTCGGCCACGTGCGTGTGGCCGAAGAAGGTCACCGGCTTATGAACCCTCTCGAAGGCGGCTTGGGCATCGCGCACGCCCAAGATGTAGTCGAAGTGCGACTCCGGCGCCCCGTGCACGACGGCGAAGGACTCGAACGATAACTCGCGCGGCAACCCATCGAGGTAGGCTCGGTTCTCCACCGTCAGGGCGGTCCGGGTCCACAAGATCGCCTGCGCGGCCAGCGCATTGAACCCGTCCGCGGCTCCTTCGGCCACCGCCGCCTCGTCGTGATTGCCGGCGATGGCCAAGCAGCTGCGGCCGCGCAAGAGGTCGCAACACTCGTTGGGACTGGGACCGTAGCCGACGATGTCACCCAGGCAAATCACTTGGTCCGCTCCTCGCGCGTCAACGTCGGCCAAGACGGCCGTCAAGGCTTCGAGGTTGCCGTGGATATCGGAGAGGATTGCGTACCGCACGTCAACCCTGAATGCGCAGGCGATCGACAACGCGCGCCACCCCGTGCACGCCGCGTGCGGTCTGTACGACGAGGGCGTGGACCGTCGCGTTGGGCACACTGCCGGTCAAGGTCGCGACGCGCCGGTGAACACTGACCCCGACGCGCAGGGCGTTGACGCCGGTCTGCGCCGCCAGCGCGGCTTGAATGCGCGCCTGGAGGGCCAGGTCGTCCGCAATCTCCCGCGCGGTCGGCGCTTTGGGGTTGATGCGCAGGCGATCGCGAACGCCGCGCACGCCCGCGATGCCGCGCACCGCACGTTCGATGCGCGTGCGCTCTGCCGGCGAGGGAACCTCGCCCGAGAGGCTCACGATGCCGTCGCGCACCGTCAAGCTCACCAGCGTGACCGTTGCCGGATCGACGACGGTGATGGCGGCGCGTGCCTGAGCGGCGATCAGGGCGTCGTCGGCCGTGCGTTTGGCGCCTTGCTGCTGCGCCGGGCTGCAGGCCACGCAGACGGCCGTCAGGCACATGAGGATGCCCGCCGCGCGCGCGGCACGCGCCAATCGGCACGTGGCGGAGGCGGCACGCAGCGGCAAGCTGAAGGCGGTCATCGACGGCAACCCGCGCTTCATCGCAGCGTCCTCGTCTTGGTCATGGGAAGCACCTCGATCCAGCTGCCTGCGGCCACGGGCGGGCTGCCCTCGGGTACAACGAAGATGCCGTCAGCGTAGGCCAAGATGTGCATCTGCGAGGAGCTGCCCAGCATAGGCCGAGCCCACAGACCGTCCGCCGTGTGCCGCATGTGCACCGGAATGCGGTGCTCGAGGTCTCCCGAAAGCGCAATCATGGTTTCCAGACGCGCGCGCCAGGGCAGCTCGGCGGGCTCTTTGCCCACCATGCGCAGCAAGACGGGCTTTGCCAAAGCCTCAAACATCACGAGCGCCGAGACGGGATTCCCCGGCAATCCGATGACCGGCTGATCTCCGACGAGACCCAGCATGACCGGCCGTCCGGGTTTCACGCGCACGCCGTGCACGATGACGCCCGGATCGCCCGCCGCCGCCACCAACGCCGGCGTGTAGTCTTTGGTCCCGACGCTGGAACCTCCCGAAACGATCACCGCGTCCGCGGTTGCCAGAGCCGCCGACAGTGCGTGCATGAGAACCTCCCTCGCATCCGGGAGAAGTTCGGGGGCAAGAGCGTCAAATCCCAAGGCGTGCACGGCAGTGGCGATCGTCACGCCGTTGGATTCTCGAATCTGTCCGGGTCTGAGGGGGCGCCCGGCGGGCACGAGCTCGTCTCCCGTAACCAAAATGGCAACGCGCGGGGGCCGGTAGGTCGCGACCTCGGAAACTCCGGCGGCTGCCAGCAGTCCGATGGCTGCCGGGTCAAGGACGCGACCCGGTTCGAAGAGCACCTGACCCGCACTCACGTCGGCCGCTCGCGGCGTCACGCGGTCTTCGCAGCCGCGCCCCTCGAAGACGACGATCGTGTCGTCACGTCTTTCGGTATCCTCCACCTTGACGATGCCGGTCGTGCCTGGGGGCAGCTCCCCGCCCGTGGGGACGGCCACCGCTTGGCCCACGCTCACGGCACACTGCGCCGGCTGGCCCATCACGACTTCGCCCACGAGGCGCAAAAGCACCGGCTCCTCACGGCGGGCGTGACGGACGTCCTCAGCTCGGACGGCGTACCCGTCCACCATGGAGCGATCGAAAGCCGGAACGTCTTCCGGCGTGGTTATCCGCTCGGCAAGGATACGGCCTTCAGCCTCCGCCAGGCGGATGCGCTCGATGCGTGCTGGACGAATCGGAAAGGCACGCATGGCCTCCAGGGCCTCTCGTATCGTCGTCTTGCGCAGCGGAGCACGCGTCGTTGCGATGGCTGTGTTCCTCCCGTGGCTGGTCGTGGTCGTCCGGCAGCTGGAACGCTATCCCTTGTGCGTCCCGTTTCCCGGCGCCGCTGCGGGGCGCGCGCCGGCCGGTTCGGAACCGGTGGATGCTGCGTTGTCGCGCCATCCCCCCCGTCCTCCCAGGCATCGCAGACGGCGCGGACCGCGACCAGGGCGGTTCCCTGTGGATGACGGGCCGGCAAGCGCCGATACTCTTCTTAAGAAGAGAACACAACGCCTCGAAGCGCCGGGCACACCCCCAAGCCCGCCCTTGAGGCCCCTGGGAGGCAGCATGTACCCGCACCGGCTTGACGACCTCTTAATCAGCGTCGTTGAGAAGAACGCGTCCGATTTGCACCTCGTGGTCGGCAGTCCGCCCATGATGCGCTTGCACGGCACCTTGCGCCCCCTCGTCGAGGAGAAAGTCTCCCCCGAGGACGTCCAGGCGCTCATGACCTCGGTCATGACCAAAGAGCAGGTGGACGCGCTCAACAAGAACCGCGAATTAGACTTCGCCTACGCCATGGTCGGCGTGGCGCGTTTCCGCGTCAATGCCAGCTTCGAACGCGGCAGCGTCTGCGCCACGTTCCGCAACATTCCGGATACGCCGCCCTGGCTCGAGGAGATGGGATTTCCGGAAGTCGTTGCGCAGATGACGCTCAAGCCGCGCGGTCTCGTGCTCGTGACGGGCCCCACCGGCTCCGGTAAGTCCACGACGCTGGCCGCCATGATCAACTACATGAACCGCCACCGCAACGCGCGCGTCATCACGATCGAGGACCCCATCGAGTTTCTGCATTCCAACATCGGCTGCCTCATCACGCAGCGCGAATTAAATCGCGACACGTTGTCGTTCGCCAACGCTCTGCGCTCAGCGCTGCGTCAGGACCCGGACGTCATCCTCATCGGCGAAATGCGCGACCTCGAGACGATCGCGCTGGCGCTGACCGCCGCCGAGACAGGCCACCTTGTCTTCGCCACGCTGCACGTTACTTCGGCTGCCGAGTCGCTCAACCGCATCATTGATGTCTTCCCCCCGGAGCAGCAGGAGCAGATCCGATTGCAGCTGGCGGGCGTCCTGGAGGCGGTCTTCACCCAGACCCTCGTGCGCAAAGCGGATGGCACGGGCCGGGTGTGCGCGATGGAGATCCTGGTCGGCACGCCCGCCGTCCGCAACCTGATCCGCGAAAATAAACCTGCGCAGATCGCAAGCGCCATGCAGACCGGGCAGAACGTCGGCATGCAAACCCTGGACCGCCAGCTCGCCAAGTACGTCAACGACGGCATGGTGACTCTGGAGGCGGCGCTCGAGAAAGCGCTCATTCCGGACGAAGTGCGCCGCTACGTCACGGGCGCAGCCGACGGGAAACCGCGCGCCGCATTCTAAGCCCGCTCGGTCGCCCCGGCAGGTCGAGCCTGGCACGTGCGGCATGCAAGGCCCGGTGTGCGCCACCACGACGCGGCTCGAGGCAAAGGTTCACAGCGCAGGCGGCTCTAAACGGCCCTTCACATGATCGACCGGAATTTGCTGCGCGAGAACCCGGAACGTGTTCGCCGCTCTCTCCTGCGTCGCGGTTTGGATGCGACGCCCGTGGACGAAGCCTGCGCGCTTGACGAGCGCTGGCGAGCGGCCGTCACGCGCGCCGACCGGCTGAAGGCCGAACGCAACGCGCTCTCCGCCGCCTTCGCGCAGGCCAAAGCCTCGGGCACGCCGGCCGACCTCGAGCGTCTGCGCCGGCGTTCGAACGAGCTCGCCGCCGAGGTTGCCGCCGCCGAGCACGAGGCGCGGGAGGCCGAGCGCGCTCTCGAGCAGGTCCTCGAACAGATTCCCAACCTGGTCGCCGACGAGGTGCCCGATGGATCGGGTGAAGAGGCCAACGTCCAAGTGCGCTCGAGCGGCCCGCCCCCGGCCCCGGCCGGCACGCCCAAGCCTCACTGGGATATTGGCGAGGAATTGGGGATCCTCGACTTCGAGCGTGGCGCACGTCTGGCGCGCAGCCGCTTCGCCGTGCTCGTGGGCGCTGGCGCTCGGCTGAGCCGGGCGCTGGTTGACTTCTTTCTGGCGCGTAACCTGGCTGCCGGCTTCACCGAGATCAATCCGCCGATTCTCGTCAACCGGGAATCCGTGGCCGCAACCGGCCACTTGAGCAAATTCAGCGACCAGATGTTTTCGGTGGACGGAGCATCGCTCTACCTGTCGCCGACCGCGGAAGTGCAGCTTGTCAACCTGCACCGGGACGAGATTCTGGCTGCATCGGACTTGCCCAAGTTGTACACCGCCTACACGCCGTGCTTTCGCCAAGAAGCGGGGGCGGCAGGCAAGGACACCCGAGGCTTGATCCGCCAGCATCAGTTCGAGAAAGTCGAACTCGTGGCGGTCTGCGAGCCGAATCAAGCTGCCACACTCCACGAACGGATCACGGCGCAAGCGGAGAGCTTGCTACAAGCGTTGGGGCTGCCGTACCGCATCATGGCGCTCTGCGCGGGCGACCTCGGCTTCGCGTCGCGCAAGACCTACGACCTCGAGGTCTGGCTGCCCGGTCAGAAGGCCTATCGCGAGATTTCGTCGTGCAGCGACTGCGGAGACTTCCAAGCACGGCGCGCCAATCTACGCTTTCGCAGCGCCCCCACGGCGCGCCCGCGCTTCGCGCACACGTTGAACGGTTCGGCTTTGGCCGTTGGGCGCACGCTGGTCGCCATTCTCGAAAATTACCGGCAGCCCGACGGGTCGGTCGTCATTCCCGAGGTCCTGCGCCCGTACATGCAGGGCCTGGACGCCATCCGCCCCGCCTGAGTCGCACGGACGGGGACGGAACGTCCCTTCGGTCGCGCAAGCGCGACCGCTTCACGACGCAGCCGTAGCGGCCGCCTTCAGGCGACTGCTACACGACGCAGCCGTAGCGGCCGCGTTCAGGCGGCCGATGGAACGTTACGCCTTGGGGTATTCCTCTGCATTGCAGATTGACCGTCAGGGGGCGCGCTTGACGACCTTCTTCCACGCCTTGCGCCACCCCGCCCGTGCTTCCTTTGCCGCCAACATCTCCAACGTTGCCAACTCCCCCGCCACGAAGACCGTTTCTCGCGCGCCCCGCAGCCGCTGCAACGTCTCCTGCACGACGACCGCGTCGTGTACCTCGCCCAGAATGCGCTGCAGCTTGGCCAGCCGGCGCGCAAAGCGCAGCATCGGCTTGCCCACGACCGCCGTAACGGCTTCCGCCGCGTAGCGGCAGCGCTTGGCTTTGATGCGAATGCGGTGCAGGTGCTCGTCATCGGGATCGTCGCCCGCGTCCTCCACGGCCGTGCGCAACTTTTTCCATGGCTCGTCCACGAGCGGGGGCACGATCGCTGCGGCCGGTTCCGAGCCATGCGCGATGATCCGAGGCTGCGTGGCCGCCTGCACCAGCTCGTCGAGCAGTGCGATGTAGCGTGGATCGTGCAACGTTGCCGACAGCCGGCGGCGCGCCTCCGCCGCGGCGCGCGCAAAGTGACGGATAACGGCGGATACGGGCCGGGCATTGACTTCGTCCAGGTGAACGGCGGCACGCCGGACGCGCGCAACGAGGATATCGGCATCCCGCACGGCGCCCAGCTCGTCCGCCAGCCAGGCGATCGTGTTGCGCAAACTGGCGGCCCACGTTTCGTCCAGAAGGGGTAGAAAGGTTCGCAGGGCCGAGCGCAGGCGTCGCGTCGCGACGCGGGCCTGATGCACGCTTTCGGGGTCCATGGCCGCGCGCAGCGGAGCGTCGCAGTGCAGCAGCTTGGCAACCGGATCGGCCAAAGCGTAGCGGACGACCTCTTCGGTCGTGCTCTCCGGGCCGACGGCGGGCGGGGCAATCTCGGGAGGCTCGAGAGCCGGACTCCCCAACGCCCGCACGCTCTTGGCGGCAATGGGGACGGCTCCCGCACCGGCTTCCCGCAAGCGGTTGACGACGGGCTCGACGATGTGTGAAGACACGCCGCGCGCCACTTCGATCTCGAGCTCGCGAAAACGCTCGGCGACGCGTCCGTCGTGCAGCACCCGCACGTCGTCGTGCGCCACTTCGGCAACCTCGCGTCCTGTGGCATCCGCCAACCTGACGCTTGTGCGCACCGTCCGCAGGATGGCAACCGGGACCGGGGCGCGGCCGCGCAGGTACGCACTGACAAGGTCGAGCGCTTCGGCCGGTGGCTTGAGTGCCGGTCCGGCGAAGCTAAACTCCGGCCTCGACCATAAATCGTTGCGGCCGCTGCCGGCAAGTTTGACCGTCCATCCTTCGCCCCGCCGGTAGCGCAGGCTGCAACCCCACCGCGTCAGCGTCAAGTCCGGGGTGTCGTAGTAGACGGTCGTCAAACGCCGGGTGCGCACCTGACTCACGCGCAGGCCGTCGAGCGTGCTGCCCGCCGCCGGCAGCCGGAAACGGGGTGGCACGCTGAGTTTAAACTCCCGTTCGACGTGCGCCTCGCGGCGGCTCATTCTTCCTCCTGCTGCCCCTGCCCAAGCATGGCGGCCGAAATGAGCGTGATGCCGCCCTCGGTGCGATGGAAGCGCCGCGCATCATCCGCCGGGTCAAAGCCGACCACGGTTCCAGCCGGCAGACGGCAGCCTTTGTCGATGACAGCCCGCCGGATGCGGCAGTGACGCCCAATGTCCACCTCGGGCAGCACGACCGATTCTTCGACGTGACTGTACGAATTCACCCGAACGTTATTGAAGAGCAGCGACGAGCGCACGCTGGCCCCCGAGATGATGGAACCGCCGGCAACGAGCGAATTGACCGCAGTGCCTCGGCGGTCGTCCTGATCGAAGACAAATTTGCACGGCGGCACCTGTTCCTGATATGTCCAAATCGGCCACGCGCCATCGTAGAGGTTGAGTTCCGGCACGACGTGGGTCAACCCGATGTTCGCCTCCCAGTACGCATCGACCGTGCCGACGTCGCGCCAGTACACGCTGGTGCCGCTGCCGCCCAGGCTCGCAGCCCCGAAGCGGTGGACAGCCACGCGATGGTTTGCCACCGCATACGGGATGACGTCCCTTCCGAAGTCGTGCGTGGAGGCCGCGTCGCGCGCATCGCGGTGCAGTTGTTCGTACAGGAAGGCCGCGTTGAAGCAGTAGATGCCCATGCTGGCCAGGGCGCGCTCCGGGTTGTCGGGAAGGGCCAACGGATGTGGACTCTTCTCCGCGAAGGCGACGACCCGGCCGTCCTCGGCCACGCGCATCGTGCCAAGCGCCGTCGCCTCGGCCAGCGAGACCTCGAATCCGCCGACCGTCACGTCTGCGCCGCTGCGCACGTGGTCGGCCAACATGCGCCCGTAATCCATCTTGTAGACGTGGTCGCCGGCCAGGATCAGAATGTAGTGCGGATTGTGGGCGCGGATGATGTCGAGGTTTTGGAGGATGGCGTTGGCGGTTCCCGTGTACCAGGTTTCGGCTGTGCGCTGCGAGGCCGGCATTAACTCGATGAACTCGTCGAATTCGCCGCGCAAGAATCCCCAACCTCGTTGGATGTGGCGCATGAGGCTGTGCGCCTTGTACTGGGTGACGACACCGATGCGCCGGATGCCGGAATTGATGCAGTTCGACAGGGGAAAGTCGATGAGGCGGAACTTCCCGCCAAACGGCACCGCCGGCTTGGCCCGCCACTGCGTCAGGTCCCGCAGCCGCGAGCCGCGACCGCCGGCCAAGACCAGCGCCAGGGTGCTTTTCGTCAAGACGCTAACGTAGCGCGGGGTCTGGGCGTTCATGCCTGCCTTTCGTAGTCGCCCCGGTGGGGCGCTCCGTACGATGATGCGAGGAAGAAGGGAGCGCTAGATTCTCGCACGCCGCGCTCTTCACCGCTATGGTTGATCCAGCCGACTTGCGACGGTTCCATTCGGGCATCCTGGACGACGCGTACCGGGTGCTGGGCGCCCACTGCCTGCAGCGAGAAGGACGCCACGGGGTGCGCTTTGTCACCTGGGCACCTCATGCGGCGCGGGTTTCCGTCGTCGGGGACTTCAACCAGTGGGATGGCCGGCGCCACCCCATGGAGCGCCTTGACCGCCGGGGTATGTGGGGTCTTTTCGTACCAGGCCTCGGCCCCGGCACCCAGTACAAGTTCGAAATTGAAAACGCCGAGAACGGGCGCTTGGTGATCAAGACCGACCCCTATGCCCGCGCCTTTGCCGCGCCGTCGAACACCAATGCGCTGGTCGCCGGCCCCAGCCGGTATCGCTGGCGCGACGCGGCGTGGCTTGCGCGGCGGGCAGCTTGGGACTGGCAGCGATCACCGCTTCTCATCTACGAGGTGCACCTCGGATCCTGGTGCCGGCCTGCGGACGGCTCTCGCCTTCCCTATGCGGTTCTAGCGGCCGGGCTTACGGACTACGCCCGCCGACTGCACGACACGCATCTGGAACTGCTGCCTGTGTTCGAGCATCCGCTCGAGGAGTCGTTGGGCTACCAGGTAACGGGGTACTTTGCGCCGACTAGCCGCTTCGGCACGCCGGATGATTTCCGCGCCTTCGTCGACCACTGCCACGCCGAGGGAGTCGGCGTCATCGTCGATTGGGTGCCCCTGCATTTCCCCAAGGACGAATGGGCCTTGGCTGAATTCGACGGCGCCGCTCTCTACGAGCGCGACGATCCGTCGATGGCCGAGCATCCCCAGTGGCAGACGCTGATTTTCAACTATGGCCGGCCCGAAGTCCGCACGTTCCTACTCAGCAACGCCCTGTACTGGCTGCGCGAATTCCACGTCGACGGTTTGCGGGTGGATGCGGTCTCGTCGATGCTGTACCTCGACGATGGACGGGTCGGACGAGCCTTTCGCCCCAACCCTTTGGGCGGGCGCGAAAATCTGCCCGCCGTCCGCTTTCTGCGCGAGATGACGGCGCTATGCGCACGCTCGGTCCCGGGCACGCTGACCATCGCCGAGGAATCGACGTCGTGGCCGGCGGTCTCGCGCCCGCCCGAGCGGGGAGGGCTCGGTTTCTCGCTGCGCTGGAACATGGGGTGGGTCCACGACACGCTCTCCTACCTGGGGTTGCCATGGTCCGAGCGCCCGCGCAACCACCACAAGTTGACCTTCGAGCGGATGTACGGGGCGGGCGAACGCTTCGTGCTGGCGTTGTCGCACGACGAGGTGGCGGCCGGGCGCGGCGCACTCGTCGAGCAGATGTACGGCACGTGGGAGGAGCGTTTGGCGCAGGTGCGGCTTCTCATGCTGTACCTGGCGGCGTACCCCGGCAAGAAGCTGCACTTCATGGGTGTTGAGTGTGGCCAGCCGCAGGCATGGGATCCGACGTCGGAGGTCGACTGGAATGCCGCCGCAAGCCCGCAGCACGAAGGCATCCGGCGATTGGTCTGCGACCTCAACGCCCTCGTCGCGTCGAATCCAGCGCTGCACGCGGGCGATTTCGAGGGCGATGGCTTCGGATGGCTTGAGCCCAACGATGCCGGGCATTGCGTGCTGGCGTTTGCCCGCCGCGGAGGCGGCGTGACGGCCCTAGCAGTTCTCAATTTCTCTCCGCGCCGTGTTGCCCAGTACCGGCTGGGTGCACCGCAGGCGGACGGCTGGGAGCTTGCCGTCTCCAGCGATGCGGCGGCATATGGGGGTGATGCGGCGACGGCGCTTCTGACGCCGGACGCCGAGGACATCGCATGGCAAGGGTATCCCCATTCGGTCCGTTTGCAGCTCGGTTCTCTTGCGGGTGCCATCGTCACAGTTGGCTCAAGGGGATCTCCAAAGGCGTATGGGTCCCATGCGAGGCCTGGACCTATTTGACTAGACTAACCGGTCGACTTGTACCAGTGGCAATGCCCAAGCCCAGCCAGGCATTTGGTCGAGACCGCGGCAAGGTGAAGATGGCTCCAGACGTCGAGGCGACGCCCTCCGATTTTGGCACTACGGACAAGGTCGGGTGATCCGGCTTCTCATCGCGCAAGCCATGGTCGAGCAGCCGACGATCCTGACCACCGATCGCAGCTTCGTTCCGTACCGTGTGTCCATGCTGCGTCTCGGCGCCCGGCGGCGTTAACCGGTTCCGGCATCCCTCGCCCGCCGGCGCCAACCGGTCCGGGTAGCCGCGCGCGGGCCGCCATATGTCACGCGGGCGCGGCCGAGCGGACGAAGCGGCGATCGACCTGCGGATGCGGCTATGAGCTGCCGGCCTCCTGTGCCGCCCGAATGTCCTGCGTGATACGCATCGAGCAGAATTGCGGGCCGCACATCGAGCAGAAGTGCGCCGTCTTCGCGCCCTTGGCGGGCAGCGTCTCGTCATGGTAGGCGCGGGCGGTTTCGGGGTCGAGCGACAGGGCGAATTGATCCTCCCAGCGGAACGCAAAACGCGCCTTGGAGAGAGCGTCGTCGCGCTCGCGGGCATGCGGGTGCCCCTTGGCGAGATCCGCCGCATGCGCGGCAATCTTGTACGCGATGACCCCGTCCTTGACGTCCCGTTTGTTGGGCAAACCGAGGTGCTCTTTCGGCGTCACGTAACACAGCATGGCCGTGCCGTACCAGCCGATCATCGCCGCGCCGATGGCGCTCGTGATGTGGTCGTAGCCGGGCGCAATGTCCGTGACGAGCGGTCCCAGGGTGTAGAAGGGCGCGTCCTGGCACACCGCGATTTCGCGATCGACGTTTTCCCTGATCAGGTGCATCGGGATGTGCCCCGGGCCTTCGATCATGACTTGGACGTCGTGCGCCCAGGCGATGCGCGTCAATTCGCCCAGCGTCTCCAGTTCGGCGAACTGCGCCGCATCGTTGGCATCGGCGATGCTGCCCGGCCGCAGTCCGTCACCAAGCGAGAAAGCGACGTCGTAGGCTTGCAGGATGTCACAGATCTCCTCGAAGTGGGTGTAGAGGAAATTCTCCTCGCCGTGGATCTGACACCACTGCGCCAGGATCGACCCGCCGCGCGACACGATGCCCGTCACGCGATTGGCGGTTAGCGGAATGTAGCGTCGCAAGACCCCGGCGTGAATGGTAAAGTAATCCACGCCTTGTTCGGCTTGCTCGATGAGGGTATCGCGGTACACGTCCCACGTCAGATCGGCGACTTTGCCCTTGACCTTCTCGAGCGCTTGGTAGATGGGCACGGTGCCGACCGGCACCGGCGCATTGCGGATGATCCACTCTCGGGTCTCGTGGATGTGCTTGCCGGTCGAGAGGTCCATGATCGTATCCGCCCCCCAGCGCGTGGCCCACGCCATCTTCTCGACTTCCTCGTCGATGGACGAGCTGATCGCCGAGTTCCCAATGTTGGCGTTGATCTTCACGAGGAAGTTGCGCCCGATGATCATCGGCTCGGATTCCGGGTGGTTAATGTTGGCCGGTATGATGGCCCGGCCGCGCGCCACTTCGTCGCGGACGAAGACCGGATCGAGGCCCTCGCGCAGAGCGACAAACTCCATTTCGGGCGTGATCTCACCACGACGCGCGTAGTGCATCTGCGTCACGATGCGGCCCGGCTTGGCCCGGCGCGGCCGGCGTGTCCCCAAAAAGCGCGCGCCCTCCGGCAGGGGCTCCGTCTCGCCGGCGCGCCACGTCCACTCGCGGAGCTCGACCTCTTCGGTATCGCCGCGGGCCAGAATCCACGGCTCGCGCAGTGCCGGAATGCCGCGACGCACATCCACCTCCAGGCCTGGGTCGGTGTGAGCGCCGCTTGTGTCGTAGGCTCGAAAACTCGTCCCGTCCGTCAAGTGAATCTGGCGCATCGGCACCCGGATGCCGTGCGGGCCGTCCAGGTAGATCTTGTGGGTTGAAACGGTGGTCTTGGGGGGAACGACGGTTGCCATGTTGTGCCTTCCTTCGCTGGCATCACCCAGATCAGGTTCCGACGGTCGGCGGCCTGCGCCGCCCTCTCAGTCCGCTGAGGCGGACTCCCGTGCAGATGGCATTCTTTCGAGGCGCCGCGGCCCCGCCCTGCGACGCCGGCACGCCTGCCTCCCGTCAGAGGATCCTTCCGGGGGTGCGTTCTCGTAGCGGCCGCGCTTGCGCGGCCGCATAGGCGGCTGATAGAACGTACCACCTGGCACGACGGCGCAACAGCTGCACATGCCCGTCCCCGCCGCGTGCAGTCGTAGCGGCCGCGCTTGCGCGGCCGATGGAACCTGACGCGTTGGATGCGATGGCCCCACAAGACGGGATGTTCTCCTGTCGCGCAAGCGCTAACGCTACGGTTTTGTGGGTAACGTGTCTGGGACACCGGCGCAAGCGTGACTACCGTTGTCGAGGCAGCCTACTTGGCGAGCGCTTGCACTTGCGCCGCCGTCACCGCGGGTGCCTTATTGCCCCACGCACTGCGAATGTAGGTGATGACGGCGGCGATCTGCGCCGGCGTCAACTTATCTTTCCATGCCGGCATGACGCCGTTGTATGTCACGCCCTTGACCTGCACGGCCCCGTGCAGACCGTTGAGCACGGTGAGGATGACCCGCTGCGGATCGCCAGTCACGTATGAGTTGCCGGCCAGAGGCGGAAAGGCGCCCGGTTGGCCCTGCCCGTTGGCGCCGTGGCAGCTGGCGCAATTCTGCGCGAAAATCTGATCGCCGGCCGGCGCGGCCGCGGACGCCATGCTGCCGGGCGCTGGCGCCGGGCTGCCGATCGAGACGATCGGCGCGAAATCCGCCAGGCTGGGGTTACGCGGCGCCCCGTAGCCGACGACGGGCTGTTGGCCGGACGGGCTGGCCGCTTGCTCTGCGGCGATGATCTTTGCCGAGTAAATCGTGATGCCGACGATCGCCCCCACGCTGAGAATCGTCAACGTGACGAGGTACGGCCGGCGTGCGAGAACCCGGCTCGGGTTGCGATCCAACCACGGCAAGAGCAGGAGCACCAGCGAGAAGATGCCGGGGAGGATCACGGTCGGCACGAGCGACAGATTCTGCGGGAACATCCGCAAGAGCCCGTAGAGGGCGTAGAAGTACCAGGCCGGTGCCGGCACAAACTGCGAGTTGTTGGGATCGGCTTTGGCTAGCAAAGGCGCCGGCATGAAGACCGCAAGCAGCACGATGACGGCAACCACCGCCAGTGCGGTCAGCGTCTCAATGTACACCTGATCGGGATAGAAACGCCCGAACCGCGTGGGAGGCTCATCCTGCGGCGGCCCGGCCGCCCCATTGTGTTTGAAGATGAAGAGGTGCAAGCCGACCAGCCCGACGAGCAGCGCCGGCGTCGCCCAGACGTGGAGTCCGAAGAAGCGCCCGATGGTCAAGGTGCCCAGCGTCGAACCGTCGCTCAGGAAGTGGTAGATGAACGGCCCGACGATCGGCACGCTGGCCGCGATGTTGATGGCCACCTGCGTGGCAAAGTACGCGTTGAGATCCCACGGCAGCAAGTACCCCGTGAGGCCCATCGAGAGGACGAAGAAAAAGAGCAGGACGCCCACCACCCACTGCAGCTCGCGCGGTTTCTTGTAGGCTCCGAACATCAGCACTTGCAAGAGGTGCATGGACATGAGGACGATCATGGCCGAGGCACCCCAATAGTGGAGGCTGATGAGGAACGAGCCGAGGTAGACGTGCTTGTAAATGAAGAGGGTCGATTCCCACGCGGTCAGGCTCGATGGCTGGTAGTAGAAGGTCAGGATGATGCCGGTGATGATCTGAATGGCGAAGACGATGAGCGTTGCGCTGCCGAAGACGTACCAGTAGCTGACCCCTCCCGGGACGTCCTCCGTGAGGAAGTTGCGGATCCAGGTTGGGATGCCGGTGCGGCTCTCAAGCCATTCGATCATGAATCCTCTCCCCGCCGGTTACCAGTACGAGACGCGCAGAATGCTCGGCGTGTTGGCCGCGTACTTGACCCACTCGACCTCCGCCATGCCGCTTTGCTCGCGGAAGGGCAGCGGATCCAAGCCGCGCGGCGCGGGTCCGATGTATTGCCCCTGCGCGTTCTTCTTGTGCACGCCGAACTTGGTGAACTCTGAACCGTGGCAGGGGCACAGAAATGCGCCCAGGCCCTCATCCCAGTCGTACTTGCAGTTTAGGTGCGGGCAGAGTGGGCTCCACATGACAAAACCGAGCTGCCCGACCTCGAACCCTAAGGCTTGCGTCGCTTGCGGCGTGAAGAGGTCGGGCCGTTCGGCCTGCAATGTCTGCAGCTCGCCCGGCGCCAGCTTGACGCCCCACACGTAGTACTCGGTGTCCATCTTGAAGTAGCCGTCGGTAACAAGCTTGCGGAAGAAAATCTTGATCGGTTTGTCGGTCGTGTGCTCGAGTTCGGCAAACTCGTCCTTGTTGAGCGGCGAGTAGCCTTTGTTGGCGTCGACGAGTTCCCGGCTGGGCACGAGCGTCGTGACGAGCGGAATGGCAAGCCCCAACCCGACCAGCGTACCGGTTGCGATCGTCGCTCGCGCTAAAAACGCGCGCCGGCTGATCTCCTCCGGCGTGCCCGGATCCTGGTATGCCTTTGCCTCATGAGCCACGTCCGCCTCACCTCCGCCTCTCGTCCCCGTCGCGCTCGTCTACGCCACCTGCGGACCGGCATGCGCTCATCTGGTCGCTCGAGCGCAACCCCTTACCAAGCACTGGAGCCGCTCCGGCACCGGTGGAACCGCAGCAATATCCCCGGGGTTTGTGCCATTCGGTCCTCGGGCCTTGTCCGCAACGGGAAAATGTAGCAGCCACACGTGCCACCGGCTGCTGCTTCGGCCACAAGCCGGACTCCGGCCGCGTCTCCGCCTGCCCCTGGAGCAAAAGACCCCGCGCTCAGGTGTCGGCGCAAGGGTAAGGAAACTACATGAACAGCGTCTGCACGCAGACGCCGCGAGACAGGGTTTGGTAGACGACACAGTAGCGCTCGGTCAGCTTCTGCAGGGTTGCCAATTCCCCGCTCGAGGCGGCGGTGTCCAGCTCAAAGCGCAGGCGGATGGCAGTGAAACCCACCGGCACGTCGCGCTCGACGCCGAGCGTGCCTCGCACGTCGAGATCTCCCTCGGCCGTGATCCGGCCGCCCCGCACGGCAATGCCGGTGCTTGCCGCCACCGCGCGCAGCGTCACGCCGGCGCAGGCGACGAGAGCCTGCAAGAGCATGTCGCCCGAGCACACCTGCGTGCCGTCCCCGCCCGTCGCGGGATGCAGACCCGCTTCCACCAACGCCTTCGCCGTCTGGACGCTGCACGTGATCCCTTCCGCATCTCCCAACGAGCCGGCGGCACGTAACGTAATGAGGGCGCTGTGTGGATGCTCCCGGTAGCGGACCTTTAAAGGCGCCTGACGGCTTTTGAGATCGGCCGAGTTCACGATTCCGAGGCGTACGCGACGCTTGCGGGTATCTCGCGGTTCCACCACGAGCAGATGATCGGCTCCCCGGGCACGCAGGTTTCTTCGCGTGCGCCGGCCGACGCCATGTCGGGCAGCTCTTCCAAACGGCCTTGCATGAGGCAGGTTTCGCAGACGGCGTGTCCGTCAACGTTATACACGTCGCCGCTCTTGATGCCACAGATGCTGCATTTTGTCATTGCGCCCGCCTTCATGCCGGCTGCGGTACTGGCTCCTTGCTCTCGGGCGTGCAAGATCCTGGCGACCAGACGTTTGGTACAGGGGCCCAAAAGCTAGCTTGGGCTTGCGCCTGCGTGCGGCTGGGCGCCGAACAATCTCTTCGAGACGATGTCTGCACACCCCATACAGCGCGCCTGCGCGCCGGTGCGCGCGCTCAAAAATCTCGCAACCTTGGTCGCCGCAAAGGGCGACCGCTATCGCATGGACGCTCGCTACGGAGCAGGGTTTTTGCTAATCATTGCCGACAATCGACAATGATAAGCATGTTGCAACCGGAAAAACCGGTGCGCGGCCCCATCGAGCGATCTTCAACCTCGGCCAAAGTCGCCGAGTACCTTCGTCAACGGATCACCGACGGCACGCTCAAACCCGGCCAGCGCATCAACGAATTGACGCTCGCCGCCGAGCTCGGCGTCAGCCGCAGTCCGGTGCGCGAAGCTCTCGCGATGCTCGCCGGCGAAGGCCTCGTGCGCGTCACGCCGTACAAGGGGACGTTCGTCACGCCGCTCAGCCGGGAGCGTTTTCGCGACCTCCTCGACTTCCGCGTGGCACTCGAACAATTCGCCGTCCGTCGCGCCATCGAGCGTGCCACGCCCAAGGAGCTGCAGCGCCTGGCAGCGGTGATCGACGAGATGCGCGAGCACGCGCGCAGCGGCAACTTCCTGGGCGCGGTCGAGTCCGATCTCAGGGCCCACGAGGTGTTGGTCTCCATGGCCGCCAGCCCTTTGCTGGAGCAAACCTTCCAGCAATTGCTGGGCGAATTCCGGCTGTACATTGCGGCGACCATACGTCATTACGAAGGCATCGATGAACTGGCCACCGAGCATGCTGCGCTTTTGGCTGCGATTCGGGCCCGGCGGCGCAGCCGCGCGGTGTCCATCATCGAACGCCACATCGTCCACGGCTTTGCCGGAGCTTTGGAGGAGCTTGCATGAACCTGACGACCACCGACAGCGTGAGGGCCCTCCACGCACGCCACGTCCTGACGCCGTGGTCGGCACAGCGCAGCCTGGACATGCCGGTCATCGAACGCGGCGACGGCTGCTGGCTGTACGACGACGCCGGCAAGCGGTACCTCGACCTGTCGGCGGGTCTGGTCGCCGTCAACCTGGGTCATGCTCATCCGGGTCTGGCACGGGCCATCGCCGACCAAGCGGCAACCTTGGCTTACGTCGCACCCTCGTTTCCCACCACCGTTCGCGCCGAGGTGGCCCGGGAGTTGGCGGCATTGGCTCCCTGGCCCGAGGGCGCACGCACCTTCTTCACGACCGGCGGCGGCGAAGCCAATGAAGATGCCGTCAAAATGGCGCGCCTCGTGACGGGCCGTCATAAGATCTTGACCGCCTACCGCTCCTTTCACGGTTCCGCACCCGGCGCCGGAACGCTGAGCGGCGAGAACCGCCGCTGGCCCAATGAGCCTGGACTGCCGGGGGTCGTACACTTCGTGACGCCCTTCCCGTATCGCAGCCCGTTCCACACGACCAATCCGGCCGAGGAGACACGGCGCGCCCTCGATCACCTGGATTTTGTCCTGACCTACGAAGACCCGCAGCGGGTGGCGGCGATCCTCCTCGAACCGGTCGTTGGTTCCAACGGCGTCGTGGTCTATCCGCCGGGCTACCTGGCGGGCGTGCGCGAGCGTTGCACGCGCCACGGCATCCTGCTCGTCTTCGACGAGGTCATGACCGGCTTCGGCAGGACCGGTGCGGCCTTTGCGTGGCGGCGCTTGGGCGTTGTGCCCGACGTCATCACGTTTGCCAAGGGCGTCACGTCGGCGTACGTACCGCTGGGCGGCGTGCTCCTGCGCGAGTCGCTGGCCGCCTACTTCGACGACCACGTGCTGGGCTGCGGCCATACCTACTCCGGTCATCCGGTTGCCATGGCAGCGGCGCGCGCCGCGCTGCACGCCTATCGCGAGGAAGGCCTCTACGAGCGCGGCCGGGAGATCGAAGGCTGGATGCACGAGCTTGCGGAGGAGCTGCGGCGGGAGTCTCCGCTTGTCGGAGACGTGCGCGGCATCGGCGCGTTCTTCGCGATCGAGCTCGTCCGTAACCGTTCCACCCGGGAGCCGCTCGTGCCGTGGCAAGGCCCGACCGCAGGCGTGATGCCCACACTCTTGCGCGCGCTGCGCGACCGCGGCGTCTACGTCTTCGCCCGCTACAACGTCTTGCTCGTCACGCCGCCGCTCGTTATCAGCCGGGACGATCTGGCTTTCGGCATGCATGAGATCGGCCAGGCGCTGCGCGACCTGCCCGGAGCCGGCACGTGAAGGAAGCGCTGCGCGAGAGCGCGCGCGACGTGCCGCTCGTCGGCCACTTCATCGGTGGTCGCGAGGTCGCAGGCAGTGAGGTGCTGTGCGGGGATGTCTGGAACCCGGCCTTGGGCCGGCGCCGCGCCCGCGTCGCCTTTGCCGGCGCGGAGGAGGTCGATGCGGCCGTCACAGCCGCACGTGAGGCATACCCGTCCTGGGCCGCCATACCCCCCGCACGCCGTGCCGGAGTGTTGTTCCGCTTTCGCGAGCTTCTCGTCGAGCGACGGGATGCACTGGCCGCCCTCGTCACGGCCGAACATGGGAAGACGCTGGACGATGCTCGAGGCGAGCTGACGCGTGGCATCGAGGTCGTCGAGTTCGCGTGCGGCATCCCGGAACTGCTCAAGGGGGAGATGACCGAGAACGTCGGGCGCGGTGTTGACGCCTTCACGATCCGCCAGCCTCTGGGCGTCTGCGCCGGCATCACGCCGTTCAACTTCCCGGTCATGGTGCCGCTGTGGATGTTCCCCATCGCCGTGGCGTGCGGCAATACCTTCGTCCTCAAACCCAGCGAGAAGGATCCGTCGGCTGCCATCGAGCTGGCGCGACTCTTCCAGGCCTCGGGGGCGCCGCCCGGCGTGCTTAACGTCGTCAACGGCGCCGCCCAGACGGTGGACGCGCTCCTCGATCATCCGGAGATTGCCGCCGTCAGCTTCGTCGGCTCCACGCCCGTGGCCGAGCACGTTTTTACCCGAGCCCACGCCCGCGGTAAGCGCGTCCAAGCGTTGGGCGGGGCGAAGAATCACCTGGTGATTTTGCCCGACGCCGATCTCGAGCATGCCGCGGGCGCCATCCTGGGTGCCGCGTATGGCTCGGCCGGCGAGCGCTGCATGGCCGTCTCGGTTGTTGTCGCGGTCGGCGACGATGTGGCGGACGCTCTGGCGGCGTCCCTGGAACGTCGCCTGGAACGCCTTGTCATCGGCGACGGGGCCGACCCGGCAACGGAGATGGGCCCGCTCGTCACGGCCGACCATCTGGCACGCGTTCGCTCCTACATCGACTTGGCCGAGCGCGAGGGAGCCCAGGTCCGCGTCGACGGACGCACGCACCCCTGCGTGCGGCGCAGCGATGGATTCTTCTTGGGGCCGACTCTCTTGGATCGCGTCCGGTCGTCGATGCGTGTCTATCGTGAGGAAATCTTTGGACCCGTCCTCTGTCTTGTGCGCGCTGCCTCTCGCGAGGAGGCCTTGGAGCTTGTCAACGCCCATGAGTACGGCAACGGTGCCTCCATTTTTACCCGCAGCGGAGAGGTCGCCCGCTGGTTTTCCCACTCCGTCGTGGCGGGCATGGTCGGCGTAAACATCCCGATTCCGGTCCCCATGGCGTTCCACAGCTTCGGAGGCTGGAAGCGCTCTCTGTTCGGCGACCACCACATGCACGGCCCGGAGGGCGTGCGCTTCTACACCCGGCTCAAAGCCGTCACGGTCAGCTGGCCGGCATCCTCGGCGGCAGGCGGCGGCTTCTCGATGCCGACGTCATAGAATCTCGCTGTCGTCGACGTCGACGTTCCATCGGCTGCGCAAGCGCAGCCGCTCCAAAACTGTGTGTGGGTAGCGGTCGCGCTTGCCCCAGGACGCACCCGCGGCCATCCGTAGCGGTCGCGCTTGCGCGACCGAGAGAACCTTCCATCGGCTGCGCAAGCGCAGCCGCTCCAGGACGTCCTCCGTAAGAGCTGGCGCTCTAGCGGCCCCGCAGGTCGCGGATACGCGATTCTTTGAGCTGGGTATCCAAACCCAGACTGGCTTCCAGCTGCGCCAGAGGCACAACATCAATGCGGTTGGGACGTATCTCCATGGCGGCCTGAACCTGCGCGGCGATCATGTCCGTAACAGCATCGGCCGACGACCCAGCGCGCAGCGCGACCGCCAAGATGAGCTCGTCCAAATCGTCCGGGTCGTTGTTGCGCTTCTGCACCGTCAACTGCCACTCGACCACCTCGCGGATGCGGGCCATCACCGGCAAGAATTCGTTGAGGTCCACAAACGTGCCGCGGATCTTGGTGAGGTGAAACTCACCGATGTCCGAACGCCGCGAGATCGCGCCGCAGATACGCGGAACGATGCGCCCGCAGCCTGGGCACGGATCGTAGACGAGGCCGCCTTCCACAATATCGCCCGTGCGGTAGCGCAAAACGCACGAGCCGCGTCCGTGCAGGCTCGTGTACACGATCTCGCCGCGCTCCCCTGGACCCAACACCTCACCCGATGCCGGATCGACGACTTCGAAGACGTCGAAATCCGGGTAGGTATGGTAACCATAGGACGTTTCGGGATCGGGCGGCCGGCACTCCCCCCACGCGTGGCGGGCCTCGGTGAACCCATACACCCCGTGGACGAGGACGCCCGGTGCACCCATCTGGGCGCACAGGTCGACGAGCCGCACCTTCAAGGCCGGCGGAACGCGCTCCGCACCCAGCGCGATGAAGCGCATGCCTCGCAGACGGACCCCTTTCTCGCTCGCCTGGCGCAACATGTGGTAGACATATCCCGGCACTCCAATGAGCATCGTCGGCTGCAACCGCTCGAGCGCCGCAATATTCCCTGCCGTCCCCATCACCTTGCCGCCCCCGGTGTGCACGATGAGCACCGTCGTCGCCTGGCCCACGGCATAGACCTGCCAGAACGCCAGGTGGGGCGCAAAGGGGAAGACGTTGAGCGCGCGATCGCCCGGCTGCAAGCCGCACAGATCAAGCAGGCGCTTGCCGACAACATGCAAGCGTTCCATGTCGAGCGATGTATAAAAGAACTGCGTCGGCTGCGCGGATCGGCCGGTCGTGAAGGTGACGTGCACCGGCTGATACTCAAGGGTCAGACGCCGCCGCAGACCCTCCGTTCCCTGGCGCATTTTCTCCAACCCCAGACGCAGGGCCATGCTGCGCGGGGCATCGCGGCGGATCGCTTCCTCCGTCGGCCGCAGCACGAGTTCCAACGGGCGCGCCGGGTCCTCGGCGGTCGGCGCGATGTCGTCTTTGGTCGTGAAGGGTAGTCGGCGTAAGTCCCGGACGCTGCGAATGGAACGTGGGTCGATGCGATGCTCTTTGAAGAGCCGGTTGTAGAAGGGACTGAACGGATAGAGCTGCTCATTCAGGAAGCGATGCAGCCTTAGGTCTCGCTCCCGCTCCCACTCATGCCAGACGCGCCGCGGCGCCCAGGGCGGGCTCGCGCGAAGGGATTCGAGCACGCCCCGGTATTTGTCCGCGAGGCGTGCCGCGACCTTGGAACGCGCGCTGCCGCGACCGTCGGCCGCACGGGCGGGAGCCGGCGCACTCCGACCGCGGGGTCAACCTCCGGCTGAGGCGCGAACACGTGCATCTCCCGAGCCTGCCGGATGTCTGGTTCGAGCGCCCTATGCCCTAGGTGCGCGTCGCTGCGGCGTCGCGCTCGATGGGGACGTCGATCAGATTGCCATACTCGGTCCACGACCCGTCGTAATTGCGCACCTTGTCAAAACCCAGCAAATACTTCAGCGCAAACCAAGTATGCGAGGACCGTTCGCCGATGCGGCAGTAGGTGATGACCTCCTTGTTGGCATCGATGCCCTTGCTGCCGTAGAGTTCTCGAAGCTCCTCCGGAGGCTTAAATGTGCCGTCCTCGCGGACCGCTTGACTCCACGGAACGTTGACGGCACCTGGGATATGGCCTCCACGCTGTGCCGTCTCAGGCATACCCGGCGGTGCGATGATCTCACCGGTAAACTCCGGCACCGAACGCACGTCAACCAGGTGGCGCGATCGCTCTGCGACCGTCGCCAGAACCAAGTCCCGGCGGGCGCGCAGCTCGGGATTGGTCCGCGTGATGCGATACTGCGTGCGCGGGTAGGACGGCACCTCGGTCGTCAGGGGACGATTTTCCGCCACCCACTTCTTGCGGCCACCGTCGATGAGCAAGGCCCGTTCGTGACCGTAGTAGGCGAGCAACCAGAAGGCAAAACAGGCGAACCAGTTGTTGTTGTCGCCGTACAACACGACGGTGGTATCATTGGCAATGCCCGCCGAGGAGAGCAAATTCTCCATCTCGGACGGCGTCGGGATATCGCGTCGCACCGGGTCGTTAAGCTGGGTTTGCCAATTGAAGCCGACGGCCCCGGGAAGATGCCCTTGTTCGTAGGCCGACGTATCCACGTCCACTTCCACGAACCGTAGATTGGGATCGTTCAAGTGAGCCTGAGCCCACTCGGTGGTCACCAGCACCTCCGGGTGCGCGTACTGACCTGCCATGTTGTAACACCCTCCTTGCCCTGTGTCTTGTTCACGCCGCATTCTGCCAAGCGCGCGGGACCTCGAAGAAGCCTACTCTTTTCTTCGCGAGGGCCGCGGTAGGTCCTACACCACACGCCGCAAAGCCGGCACCAGGCCGGAGGACGCCCCCCGAGGACGGCGGAAGGCTCCGGCATGAGCAGCGTCATGCACTCCCCGAGCGGCCTCAACTTCGAACTCCCCGAAGAGCTCGTCTTGCTGAAACGAACCATTCGCGAGTTCGTCGAGAAAGAATTGTGGCCGATCGCAAGTCAGGTTGAAGAGACCGACGAGATTCCACAGGCCACGATCGATGCCATGCGCTCTCTGGGACTTTTCGGATTGCCTTTCGCCGAGCAGTACGGCGGTGCGGGCGTCGGGGAGTTGGGGTACTGCGTCGCGCTCGAGGAGCTGGGTCGTGCCAGCGCTGCGTTCTCCAACCTCCTGGGGGCGCACTGCAGCATCGGTGCGATGGCCCTGCACCTGGACGGCGGTCCGGAGTTGAAGGCGCGGTTCATGCCGGCTCTGTGCGCCGGCGAGAAGTTGGCCTGCTTTGCGCTGTCCGAGCCCGGAGCAGGGTCCGATGCGGCCAACATCGCCACCCGGGCGGTCCTCGACGGAGACGGGTACGTCCTCAACGGCGTCAAGCACTTCATTACGAGTGGCGACATCGCCGACTACGCAACGGTCTTCGCGGTCACCGACCCGGCGCGCGGCGCCCGCGGCGGGATCACGGCTTTCTGGGTTGATCTTAATGGCCCGGGGGTGACGCGCGGGCCCAAAGACCGCAAGATGGGCTTATTTGGCAGTCACACCTGCGAGTTGATCTTCCGCGATGCGCGAGTGCCGGCCGACCATGTCATCGGAAGCGTCGGTGCGGGCTTCAAGACCGCCATGAAGACACTCGACATGGGGCGTCTCTCGCTGGCCGCAGGCTGTGTCGGCAGTGCGCAGTTCATGCTCGAGAAGTCCGTTGCCTACGCCAAGGAACGCGTGCAGTTTGGCCAGCCCATCGCGCGGCAGCAGGCGGTTCAGTTCATGCTGGCCGACATGGCAACCGAGATTTTCGCGGCTCGCAACATGGTCTACCACACAGCGTGGAAGGCCGACCGCGGCGAGCGCTTCAGCATGGAAGCTGCCATGGTGAAGCGCTACTGTTCCGACATGGCGATCCACGTCGTGGACCGCGCTTTGCAGATCCACGGTGGCAGCGGCTTCATGAAGGAGACCGGCATCGAACGTGCCTACCGGGACGCCCGCATTTTGGCTATCTACGAAGGCACGAACGAGATTCAGCGGCTCATTATCGCCGAAGAATTATTACGCGGCTGATCCGGGAAGGGCCGTGGTTCGCAGGCTGGGCGCTCGTTGCGTAGCGGCCGGA
>CADDZI010000011.1 GCA_902812405.1 bacterium
GCCCAGGCGTCGCCGCAGCTGTCGTCGCGTCCGCCGGCGGCGTCCCGGCCGGAACGGCACCTCCCGGCGCGTGACCCGCACCCGTCGCCGGGCCGCCGTGTGCAACAGCCGCTGCAGCGGTGCCTTCCAGGCTCTCGCCTTCCTTGCCGAAAATTGCGATGGGCTTGCCGATCGGAACGACGGCGCCTTCCGGCGCCAGCTGCTTGAGGAGAACGCCTTCGTAGGGCGACGGAACTTCCACCGTCACCTTATCGGTCATGACTTCCACCAGCGGCTGGTCTTGTTTGACGTGCTCGCCTTCCTTTACCAGCCACTTGACGATCTCGCCTTCAATCACCGACTCGGCGAGTTCGGGCATCTCGAGTTCGATTGGCATGTGCTCTCTCCGTGTCCGTGACGGGCGTCGCGCCGAGGCGACGTCGGAGGTCAGAAGTTCAGCGTTTTCTTGACCGCGCGCACGACCCGCTGCGCGTTGGGCATGTACACCTTCTCCAACGCATACGGGAACGCGGTGTCCCAGCCTGCAACGCGCACGATGGGACCTTCCAGGTGCTCGACCGCGTGTTCGGCGATGTAGGCGGCGATTTCCGCGCAGTAGCCGCCGATGCGCGGGGCCTCCTGCAACAGGACGACGTGACCCGTCTTGGCGACGGTCGTCAGGATGGCCTGGGTGTCGTACGGTTGCAACGTGCGCAAGTCGAGAATCTCGGCCTCGACCCCGTCCGCGGCCAAAAGGCCGGCGGCCTCCAGCGCGACCTGCACCATGGCGCCGAAGGTGATGATCGAGACGTGTTTGCCTTCGCGGACAAGAGCCGCTTTGCCCAGAGGCACCTCGTAGGGACCGGCGGGAACCTCGCTTTTGACCGCCCGGTAAATTTTCTTGGGCTCCATGAAGACAACCGGATCGGGGTCGCGAATGGAGGCGATGAGCAAGCCTTTGGCATCGTAGGGATTGCTCGGTACGACGACTTTGAGTCCGGGCGTCGCCACGAAATAGGCTTCCGGCGACTGCGAGTGGTAGGCGCCGCCGCGCACGCCGCCGCCGTAGGGCGAGCGGATGACCATCGGCACACCGAATTGCCCCGCCGACCGATAACGGATCTTAGCCGCCTCGGTCACGAGTAAATCGAAGCCCGGGAAGATGAAGTCGATGAACTGAATCTCGGCGATCGGGCGCAGACCGTACAGGGCCATGCCGACCGCGGCGCCGATGATGCCGGCCTCAGCCAGCGGCGTATCGATGACCCGCTCAGGTCCGAACTTATCGATGAGACCTTCGGTGATGAGGAAGACGCCGCCGCGGACACCGATGTCCTCGCCCAAGATCACGACGTCCTGGTCCCGCTCCATCTCCTCGAGGAGCGCGGAGCGGATGGCCTGGACCATCGTCAGCTGGGTCTGGGGAGGGGTTTGGACAGTTGCCATGCTGTGCTTATACTCCCAACTCGGCGGCAAGTTCGGCGCGTTCCCACGCCAGGTGGGGCGTCAACGTCTCGTAGACGTGGTCAAAAACGGTCAACGGTGCGGGCGGCGGGCTCTTCTCGGCTTCCTCCATGGCCGCCGCAAGCTGGGCTTTGATCTCGGCCTGCAGACGCTGCTCCTGCTCCTCCGACCACCAGCCGCGCAATTCAAGGAAGCGGCGCATGCGCGTGACCGGGTCGCGCTGCGTGCGCCACATCTCGAGTTCGCCCTTGGGGCGGTAGCGCGTGTCATCGTCGGCGGAGGAGTGCGGGCCGTAGCGGTAGGTGTAGGCTTCAATGAGGCTCGGGCCGTTGCCTGAACGGGCCCGGTCCGCGCAGTGCTTGGTCACCGCGTACACGGCCAGGACGTCGTTGCCGTCGACGAAATAGCCCGGCATGCCGTAGGCACGCGCTTTCTCGGCGATCGTCTTGGTGCGCGTCTGCTGGTCGGTGCGCATGGAAATCGCATATTGGTTGTTCTGGACGAACATGAGGGCCGGCGCCTGGTAGACCGCGGCGAAGTTCATGCCGACGTGGAAGTCGCCTTCGCTGGTTGCTCCGTCGCCCATGTAGCAGATCGTGATTTCCTTGCGCTTCTTGATGCGTTGCGCCATCGCGGTGCCGACGGCTTCGGTGATCTTGTTGCCGACCGTCGAGGCGGGCGGCACGATGTGCAAGTCGCGGCGGCCCGGACCATGCGGCATGAGGCGCCCCTGCGTCGGGTCGAGCGTCCTGCCCAGCACGTGACCGAACCACTCGGCGGCGCTCAGTCCCTTGACGAGCATGCTGCCCTGCGATCGGTGATCGGGGTACATCCAGTCGTCCTTGAGCAGCGGCAGCGCGCTGCCGACCTGAGCCGCTTCCTGGCCAGCGATCTGGGCGTAAAAGCCGGCTCGGCCCTGGCGGACGAGAATGTAGCCGCGATCGTCGACGCCGCGCACGAAGACAAGCCAGCGGTACATGTGCAGGTAATCATCCTTGCCCAAGCCCAGTGAATCCGGGTTTTCCTTGGGGGTACCGTCGTAGGCGAGAATGCTTAAGGGCGTGTCGGTAAAGGGTTCGATGCGCATGCGGCCTCCACGGGTCCTGACGAGTCGAGTTATCGGTTTGTGTGCGGTCCGGGCATTACCTCCGGCTGTCGTGCTTTTGTCCGCAGGATGAAGGCGCGGACGCAAGAGACGGCGCTCGGCCCGGGACTGAGGGCGACAGGAACCCAGCCAGGTGCGATCGCTCACCTGGCCAGGTGAGATCGCCCTCCTGTCAGGCGCAGCGCATCCTATCCGCCCGACGCAACGTCCGTCAGTCGCCGTATGCACCAGGCGGATGGATTCTTTCACCCTTTGGCAGAACTTGACCGCATGCCGGGTGGAGACGCAGGATGGACGAGGAATCTGTGAAGCTCGGGCCCTTTGCCTACATGAAGCTGGGAATTGGCCTCTACCGCCCGGCACCGGTTGCTCCGCTCTCGCCCAACGTACAGGCCGACCTGCTGCGCCACCTGCATGCCGAGTATCCGTCGCTGCAGCAGGTCCCGGGCGGCGTCCTCTTCTCCGACCCGGCGACGGGACGCGTGCTTGTCATCGACCAGACCAAAATTGAAGCCGTCGAGCACAATCCCAATTCGCCGCTGGATGCGGTCGAGCGCATCCGCCTCACCTTTCGCAAGGTTGTGCCGGTTGTCGCCTATGCGGCACCGTTCTTCGTTCGCGTCGACGGCGCGGGCACGATTCAGGCGCTCGAGGGACTCAATCCGACGCAGGTTTTGCTCGAGCATGCGCGGCCGCGTGAGCAGTGGCAGGCCGTCGCAGGAACGTGCGCCTTTGCGGGTTTGCGTTTTATCTTCCGCACGTTCGACGGCGGCCAGCGCGACCTGCACGTGGAACCTCTCTTCGCACAGCCCGATAAGTTTTACCTCATGGTGGCGAGCTCGGCCGGCAGCGGAGCCGCCACTTTGGATGCGGCGCTGGATCGCGCACGAGAGGAAGCGGCACTCATCGAGCGCCTTAGTGATCGCATCGTGTCCGATCTCGCCGCCGGCGATCCGTAGGGTCGAGTCTGCATTAGGTCGCCAGGTAGCGGTCGCCCTTGGGCGACCGATGGAACATGACATCCTGCCGCGCACATCCAACACGTCACGATCTCTGGCTCGCGCAAGCCGCAAGGGTCGGCCAAGGCCGACCGCCACGGGACCGCAGGTCTGTTACACGGCAAACGGATTGATGGGTTTGGTTCCCGTGTAGGCGACGACGCCCTTGGTCTCGGTGTACAGGTCCAGCGTTTGCATGGCCAGTTCGCGACCGAAGCCCGACTGCTTGTAGCCGCCAAACGGCAGCCCCGGGAAAATTGAATACGCGGAGTTGATCGCAATGCCGCCGGATTTGAGGGCTGCCGCAACACGTTGCGCCCGGGCACCGTCTTTCGTCCACACCGATGCCGCCAGGCCGTACTGCGTCGCGTTGGCCAGCTCGATGGCTTCGCGTTCGTCCTTAAAGGTCATGAGGACGACGACCGGTCCGAAGATCTCCTCCTGGGCCACGCGCATCGTCGGCGTGACCTGGTCGAGCACGGTGGGCATGAGGAAGTTGCCTTTGGCGAGCGCCGGGTCTTGCGGCCGCGTGCCGCCGCAGGCGACGACGGCACCCTCCTGCCTGCCGATGCCGACGTAGCCCTCGATCTTCTCCAGCTGCCGTCGCGAGATGATCGCCCCGACGTGGGTCGCGGGGTCCAGCGGATCGCCGACTTTGAGGGCTTGCGTCTTGCGGATAAATGTTTTGCGGAAGGCATCCGCGATGCTCTCCTGAACGAGAATCCGCGACCGCGCGTCGCAGGACTGACCCGCATTGTAGAAGATGGCATGACAGGATCCTGCGGCGGCGGCCTCCAGGTCGGCATCCTCGAAAACAATGCTCGGCGACTTGCCGCCGAGCTCCAACGTGACGCGCTTGATCGTCGCTGACGCGATCTCCATGATCGTGCGTCCGGTCGCGGTCTCGCCGGTGAAGGCGATCTTGTCCACGCCCGGATGACCCGCCAGATGCGCGCCGATGACGGCACCCGGACCGGGAAGAACATTGACGACGCCCGGCGGGCAGCCCGCCTCGGCGCAGATCTGTCCGAGCATGAGCGCGGTCAGCGGGGTCGGTGAGGCGGGTTTGAGGACAACCGTGCAACCCGCGGCCAGGGCAGGGGCGACCTTCCACGCGGCCATGAGCAGCGGGTAATTCCACGGGATGATCTGGGCGCACACGCCCACCGGTTCTTTCAGCGTGTAGGCAAAAAAGTTGGGTGGAACGGGAAGGGTGGCGCCTGCGATCTTGGTGACGGCGCCCGCGTAGAACTCGAAGTCCTCGATGACTTGACCGATCTCCGCCTTGGCGCCGGCGATCGTCTTGCCGGCGTTGCGGACTTCGGTCTCGGCCAGAGTGTCCAGCCGCTCGGCGATGAGCGAGGCGATCTTATTGAGAATCCGGGCGCGGCGGGCGGGCGTCAAACCGGCCCATTTGCCGCCGAGCGCCTGACGCGCGGCATCCACCGCCAGATCGGCATCGTGGATGCCGGCCGCAGCGACCTTGGCGATGACCTCGTTCGTCGCCGGGTTGAGGATGTCGGTATACTCTTCAGACGCGGGCTTGACGAACTGGTTGTTGATGAAGAGCTCGAAGGTGTGTCCTGCGATTGCGGTGGCCATCTCCCTTCCTCCCTGCGTGCGTATCAGCGTTCGACGATCGTGGCGATGCCCTGGCCGACGCCGATGCACATCGTCGCCAACCCGCGCCGTGCACCGCGCGCCTCCATCGCGTGCAACAGTGTGACCATGATGCGGGCGCCGCTGCAGCCCAGGGGGTGGCCCAGGGCAATCGCACCGCCGTTGACGTTGACGCGTTCCGGCGGAATTTCGAGTTCGCGGATGCAGGCAATGGACTGCGCGGCGAAAGCTTCGTTGAGCTCCACCAGGTCGATGTCGTCGATGCGCAGTCCGGCGCGCTGCAGCGCTTTCATGGTGGCCGGGATAGGTCCCAGGCCCATGCAGTTAGGGTCAACGCCCGCCACGGCGGAGGTAAGGATGCGCGCCATGGGTCGCAGGCCGCGCCGCGTGGCCTCCTCGGCCGCCATGAGGACGACGCCGGCGGCCCCGTCGTTGATGCCGCTCGAGTTACCGGCGGTCACCGTGCCTCCCTCGCGGAAGGCGGGCTTGAGCGCTGCCAGCTGCTCCATCGTGACGTCCGGCCGCGGGTGTTCGTCCACCGCCACCACCTTCGGCTCGCCGGCTTTCCCGTTGCCCTTCACCATAACGGGGATGAGTTCGCGGTCGAAGGCGCCCGCGCGCTGGGCCGCACCCGTCTTGTGCTGACTTGCATACGCGAACGCGTCTTGCTCCCGGCGCGTGATGCCGTAGCGCTGGGCCACGTTCTCGGCCGTCTCGCCCATGGAAAGCGGCGGGTAGCCGCGGGCCGTGAGCTTCGGATTGTACATGCGTGCGCCGAGCGTCGTGTCGAAGATCTGGGGGGCGCGGGCAAACTCGGCCTCCGGTTTGGGGATGACGTAGGGTGCGCGCGTCATGCTCTCGACGCCGCCGGCAAGCATGATGTCCCCGCAGCCGCAGGCGATGGCCTGGGCGGCACTGTTGATCGCCTGCAGGCCCGAACCGCACAGGCGATTGAGCGTCGTCCCGGCCACGCTTTCGGGGAAGCCGGCTGCGAGCAGCGCCATGCGGGCGACGTTCCGATTGTCCTCGCCGGCTTGGTTGCTGCAGCCCCACATGACGTCTTCGACCTCCACCGGATCCAGCTTGGCGCGCTCGACGAGCGCGTTGAGGACCACCGCCGACAGGTCGTCCGGGCGGACGCTGCGCAGCGCACCTGCATACTTGCCGATTGGCGTTCGCGCCGCGGCAACGATGACCACTTCCCGCATGTGTCACGCACCCTTCGCTTCGCCGGCCGGGTGCCCCCGCCGAGATGCCGGCCCAGCGTGCCGTGCAAGCAAGAGCGGCCGGCGGGCTTGCGTCATGGTACGCATCCGCGCGGCGGGCCGGGCGTGCGCACGCACCGCACGCGCACGCGGTGGGTACCGGCGGGTATTGCGCCCCAACGCGCAGCCGTGACGTGCCGCGTAGAGGTGCCGCGTCCGTGCAGGCCGCAGTGTCTGGAGCCAGTCGCAGGGAGAGTGACCTGTGGTACGTGTTGTAAACAGCCGGCATACGTATTTCGGCCGCGTCTTTAACGTGCGCGTCGATGAGATTGAAGATCAAACGGGACGGCGCGCCCATATCGAGGTTGCCGAGCACCGTGGCGGGGTGGCTATCATTGCCCAACCGCGCGCAGGCCAGGTTGTCTTGGTGCGGCAGTACCGCCCCGCGATCGGCCGCAGCCTGTGGGAAGTTCCGGCCGGCAAGCTCGAACCGGACGAGGATCCGGCTGCCTGTGCGCTGCGCGAACTGGAAGAGGAAACCGGATACAGCGCGCAATCCTGGCGCCGCCTGTGGAGTTTTTACACGGCACCGGGCTTCTGTACCGAGCGGCTGCACCTGTTTTTGGCCACCGGGTTGCGGGCGGGAACACCGCGCCCCGATCCCGGCGAGCACATCGAGACGCGCATCTTCGATGTTGAGGAAGCCTGGCGGCTCGTGACGGCGGATGATTTGCCCGACGCAAAAACCCAAATTGCCTTGGCATACCTGCGCGGCCCGCAGTAGGCCGTCACGTTCAGACTCCTCTGTCTCGTAGCGGTCGCGCGTGCGCGACCGAGAGAGCGTCACGTGGCGGATTTGCGTCGCAAGGCGTGACGTCCCATCGGCCGCGCGAGCGCGGCCGCTACACTACGCGGCCCACGTGAATCCGTAGCGGCGCGCGGGTCCGGAAACGCCGCGTCGCACGATCTCCCCGCGAGTGTCACGTTCCGGTATCTAGGCGCAGCCTTTTGCCGTCAGGCGTGCAAAGCGCAGCGTGGCCCAGGCGAGCACGAACGCGGCCAACCCGAAGGTCGCGGCCGCTGGCAGCCACAGGTCTGCCAGGCCGGCGCCTCGATTGACAATTCCCCGCAGCACCTGGATGAAGTACGTCAGCGGCAGCAGGTGGCTGACGGCCTGCATGATCGGCGGCATGAGGTTAATATCGAAGAACACGCCCGACAAGAGAAAGGACGTCAAAAGAAAGAATGCCGCGATGATGGCCGCCTGGTGCTGGGACCGGGCGTACGTCGAGATCAGCAAACCCAAGCCCAAGGATGTCACGAGAAAACCCGCCCCGAGGAAAAGCAGCAGGCCGACGTTACCGGCAATGGGCACGCCGAACAGATACCGCATGAGAGCCAAAACGCCCAGCAGGTCACCGAACACGACGACGGCATACGGAATGAGTTTGCCTAACAGGAGCGCGGGAGCACCAATCGGGGTAACGAGAACCTGTTCCAGCGTCCCTCGCTCGCGCTCGCCGATGATCGAGAGCGTCACCAAAACGATGCCGATGTTTTGGATGACCAAGCCGATGAGAGCCGGCAGCAGGAAGACCGGCGTGCGCAAGCCGGGATTGAACAGAATGATCGGGTCGACGGTCAGCGCCGGCGGCGTACGCACGGCGCCGTAGCGATGCTCCAGCGCGAGCGCGACTTGGCTCGCACCAAAGTGCGCCAGCTGCGCGACGTTGAGGTCCGATCCATCAATGTACACCGGCACGCGCACCGGGATGCCCAGCGTCATATCCGTCGCATAGCCTTGCGGCACGACGAACCCGATCTGGGCGGTATTCGCAACCAGGGCATGCATTAACGCCGCGCGAGATGTCACCCTGCCGACGATGCGAAAGTCGCCCGAGGCTTCGAGGGATTGAATGTCGTGCTGCGAGAGCGGCTCTCCAGATTCACTGTAGTACACGGTCGGCACGTGCTGCACGTGCAGGTTGATGGCGTAGCCGTAGATGACGAGTTGCATGAGCGGCAGGATGATCACCATCGCCAGCGTCGTTGGCTCGCGCACGAGATGCCGGACTTCCTTGTAGAGGACCGCGCCCAGACCGTGCAGCGGCGACGCGGGAGGGCGCCGCGTCACGGTCTCGTCTCCGCGAAGAGATCCTCGAGCGACGCTTCGGTCTCGACGATGTCCGCGAGCGCCACCCGGCCTGCAAGGCCTTCCGCCAATCGCGAGCAGGTACACTCGTCACTTGCCGTCACCCGTACCGCACCGCCGGCGATCGTCGCACGGTGCACGAAGCTCAGGCCCGCGGCTGCGCCGCACACGCCGATAAGGTCGGGCGTCGCGATCGCAAACCAGCGCCGGCCCGGCTGCAGGCCGACGGCGGCCCGGCGGACCTCCTGCGGGCTTCCCCAGGCGACGAGCGTGCCGCGGTCAAGATACCCCAGCCTCGAGCACCGTTCGGCCTCGTCGAGGGAGTGCGTCGTGACAAAAAAGGTTTTACCGGTCTGCGCCATCTCCACGAAAAGATCCCACAGATCGCGGCGCGTCGCGGGGTCGATGCCCGCCGTGGGTTCGTCCAAGAACACGACCGGCGGGTCGTGGAGCACGGCACAAACCAGCGCCAGACGCCGCTGCCAGCCGCCGGAAAGCTTGTGCGTACGCGTCTGGAGGTAGCGGCTGATGCCGGTGCGTTCAACCATCTGGCTCGCCCGGAGCCGAACCTCCCGGCTGGAGAGACCGTACGCCCGGCCATAGAACTCGATGTTTTCCCAGGCCGTCAGATCGCCGTACATGGCAAACGCCTGCGCCATGTATCCAATCCACCAACGGACGGCACGCCGCTGGCCGACGATATCCATGCCGTTGACCGTGGCGGTGCCGGCCGAGGGCGGGAGAAGTCCGCACAACATGCGGACTGTCGTGGATTTGCCGCTGCCATTGGGTCCCAGCAATCCGAAAATCGAACCGGCTTCCACCGACACAGTGAGGCCGTTGACGGCCGTCGTCGTGCCGTAGTGCTTGGTCAGCTCCTGCGTCTGAATTGCGAATGAACCCAACCGCTATGCCTACGCCCGTGCCTGGGCGTGTTGGGCGTCCGCTGGGTCGGCGCGCAGCAGGCTGGGCAACCGGCGGCGCACCCGGCCCAAGGCCTCGGACAGCGCCGGCGTCTGCCGGCTCGGAAGCAACGTCCCAATCGCATCCAGCTCGTCCCCGAGTAACGCCTCGATGCGGGCGGCGCGGCCATCGTCCGTGGATACGGCTGCCGTGCCGCCTGAGAGGACGACATTGGCGCGAATGCCGTGCTCGGCATCGCGTGCCGCATCCAGCCAGTCGTCGAGGTGCGCGCAACACCGGCCAAAGCGGCCGGCACTCTCCACGATCGCGGTGCGCCGCACCGCCGGCATCGGCAGGCGTTCGGCCGCACACGTCGCGATCATGCGATAGAAATGACCGATCCGGTCCCCGCGCACCGCCGGCGCCTCCTGGCTGCGGCTTTGGTCTCGACACACCTCGAGGGCGCGGTGCAGAAAATCGGCGGCGGCAGTGCAGCCGGCTTGACTGGGCCCGGGCACGCCAAACACAACCTGAGCCAAAAGAACGTAGAGAAATCCCCCGTACTCGGCGGCGACAATCTCGTCCGCGTCGACCATGTCGTCCACGATCGAGGTGGTCAGACTGATGCTCAGGGCCGGCTCGCAGACTGGAATGAGGCTGTCGACAGGGACGCTGTCGCCCCCCAAGACGTGCTTGAGGAACCACACCACCGGATAGCCCATGCACTTGCCGCCGACGTAGCGGGCAGTCGGCGTCAAGCGCTCTCGCGTGGGGACGTCGAGCGGCTCGAGCATGCGCAGGCAGTGCGCCCGGAGTGCATTCCTCTCGGCAGTGGCATCCAGCAACGACTCAAGAATGTCCGAAACATATGGCGACATGCCGGCTCCTTATAGGTCGCGGCGCCCTGACGCCGTACCTTCTGCGCCCGGTCGACGGCCTCCCTGGAGCAGCGAGGTTTCACCGCCTGCCGGCTGGTAGCTTGAAGCGTATGGACGGCTCCTCAGCTGCAGTTGCACGCAGCCAGGCGTGGTGCCGGCGCGTCATGCGCCGCGAAGCCAAGAGCTCGTATGTTGCCAGCCGCTTCCTCCCCGCCGCCAAGCGCGAGGCGTTGGAGGCTCTCTACGGGCTGTTCCGCAGTGCCGACAACCTGACCGACGAACCCGGTTATACGATGGAGGACCGCCGCCGCGGATTGGGCGCGATTCGCGCCGAGGTGCTGGGCTTGGCCGACCCCGGATTCCGCGGCCAGCTACCATGGTTTGCGGCGGTCCGCCGAGCCTTTGCCCGCTTTCCCCTCGACCCCAGGGAGGTGCTGACTCTCATCGCAGCGTGCGAGCGCGAAATCGAGGGCCACACGATCGCGACGCTTGACGATCTCGAGCGCTACGCGCGGGCCGTGTCGGGTAGCGTGGCCCGCTGCACGATGCGTGTCCTGGGAACATCCGACCCAGACTCGCTGGAGCGCGCGGAGAAATTGGCGGTTGCCTTGCAGTGCACGAACGCCCTGCGGGATGAGGATGCCGATACACGCTCGGGCCGCTGCTACGTGCCGTACGCGGGTTTCGGGGGCGATGTCGAGGCCACCCGGAAGGCGGTTGTGCGCCTGGCGCGGGCCGGCTATGCCCAGGCACCCGCGCTCGCGGCACGGGTTGCAGACGACGGCTCGCGCTTCACGCTTCTCGTGGCCGCTCAACTCTACGAAGATTTGCTCGCGCGGGTTGTCGCCAACGGCTTTTGCACGGGCAAACGCCGGCCGCCCCGTATCGGACTTGTGCGCTCGGCGTGGTTCGCCGTGCGCCTTGCGCTGCAGCGGCGTTTCTCCGGCGATGAGGCGGCAGGTGGCAGGAGAGGAGGCGCCCGACCCGGACGCGGCTAGCGATTGGCGCGAACGCGCTTGTCGCAGGCTTCGCAGAAGTACGTCAGCTTGGCGTCGGTATCGTAAATCGAGTGGCTGTAGTACATGGCGCAGCGCGCGCTGTAGCAGTGGCGCAGACCGAAGGCGTGTCCGAGCGCATGCACGCACTCCTTTAGGGTGCGGTCGAAGAGGCGGCGATCATCTTCCGGCTCGCCGTAGAAGGCCGGGCTAAGCCGGTAGGTGGAGACGACCGCCACTCGGTCGGTCTCGCTGGCATCTCCGAAGATGAAGTTGTGCGAGGTCTTGTAGATGTCGCTGCCCATGATCCCCAGGAGCAGACCGTTGCGACCGGGGTAGGCGGCCAGCAAGCGGTTGAAGACGGTGGTGAGGAAGAATTGACGCCGGATGGCGTTGGCCTGCGTGGGGGAGAGGGTAAGCGGCTTTTCAACTGCGAACTTATGGAAGAAACGCTCTTCCAGGCAGGGCGCAAGCCGCTCGCAGAAATCCGTTCCGACGCCGTTGATGGGAACGAGGCTTATCTTTTCCAAGGCGACAGTGTGGGCAGTCCTCCTGGCCGCAAACGCAATGCGATGTCTCACCCTTCAACCTGCCGGATGCAAGTCCTCCGGCGCCCCGCCTCGCCCGTCTCACCGGAAGGAAGCAGCACGATGATCATCGGACTTGGCATCGACGTCGCAGAGGTCGACCGCTTTCGCTTCAGCCCGGCGCAACTGGAGAAGTTCGCACGGAAAGTCTTTACGCCCGAGGAGATCGCGCACGCCCGGCGTCACCGCTACCCGCACGAGCGCCTCGCGGGAGCCTTTGCGGCCAAGGAGGCCACCCGCAAGGCCTTCGGCCACGCCATTCCGTGGCGTCTCATCGGCGTCCGCCACGAGCGGAGTGGCAAGCCGTACGTAGAATTGGGAGGACGCGCCGTCGGGCTCCTCGCCGCACGCGGCGTCCAGCGCATGCACGTGACGATCTCCCACAGCCGCCAGAGCGCGGTCGCAACGGTCATCCTGGAGTCGGACCACCCGGCGGCGGGTATTGTTGTTGCGCCGCCCGATGTTGAGGAAGCTGCCGCTCGATGAACGCTCTCACCGCCGAACAGATGCGCACCGCCGACCTGCGCGCGATCGAAGACGTCGGCATTCCCCAGATCGTGCTCATGGAGACGGCCGGCCGGGCGGTCGCCGACTTGGCGCGCGATTTCCTCTCCGACGTGGAAGGCGATCCGATCCGGGTCGCGGTCGTCGCCGGGCCCGGGAACAACGGCGCCGACGCGCTCGTCGCCGCGCGCCATCTCATGCAGCTGGGCTACGAGCCGGACATCTACATGGCCGCGAAGGGCTCCGATCTCAACGACCTGTGCCGAGCCCAGCTCGAGATCATGCAGGGATTGGGCGCCTCGGTGAGTTTTTTGCGCGAGCAGTCGCCAGAATTCTTCCGCTCCGGCCTGCGCGCGGCGAGCCTGATCATCGATGGGCTGCTGGGCACGGGAACCGCGGGCGCCTTGCGCGATCCGTATCGCGGCTGGGTCAACGAAATCAACATTGCCAATCGCAACGTCGTGGCGGTGGACATTCCGACCGGCATCGATCCCACGTCGGGCGCCGTCTTCGGACCGGCGGTGACCGCGACGGTAACGGTCACGATGGCCGCGCCCAAGGTCGGTATGCTGCTCTATCCCGCGGCCTCCTACGTCGGAGAGTTGTGGGTAGCCAACATCGGCATACCGCCGGCCATCCTGGCGGAGGTCGGCGGCCGCTACCACGTCATGACCAAGCAGCAGTTCTTCTACTGGCTGCCCCGGCGCAGCCGGCAGGCCGACAAGCGCAGCGCGGGTGATATCGTCGTCGTTGGCGGGAGTGCGCGCTTTGTCGGGGCGCCGCTCCTGGTGTCGCTGGGAGCACTGCAAGCCGGAGCCGGCTACGTGACGATCGCCTGCCCGGCGTCCGCCGCAGCTCAGATTGGCAGTCACGTGTTGGAGCAGGTGGTGGTTCCCTGGCCCGCGACCGATGATGCCGACGCTATCGTGCAGGCTCTGTTAGAGACGACACGCCACGCGGGTGCCGTGGTCGTCGGGCCGGGCCTGGGGCGCGAGGAGCTGACGCAGCAGGTTGTCCGGCGATTCATCGCCCAGACCTCCCGGCCCCTCGTCGTCGACGCCGACGCTCTCTTTGCACTGGCTGGGCACTGTGACGTCGTGGCGGGTAAGAAGGCCGTGCTGACGCCGCACGACGGGGAGTTCTCGCGTCTGCTGGGGGACAAGGCAGATGTCCTCGTCGCCAACCGCATCAAGGCGGCGGACGACTTTGCCTCCGAACTGGACATCACGCTTCTGCTCAAAGGCCCGCGCTCGATCACCGCAACCAAAGAGGCAACCTTCGTCAACGTGACCGGGAACGAGCTGCTGGCAACCGCCGGCTCGGGCGACGTGCTCTCGGGTATCATCGCGGCGCTCATGGCAGCCGGTTGCAGCCCCCGACAGTCCGCCGCGCTGGGAGCCTTCTGGCATGGGATCACGGCCGAGTACCTGGCGACGCAGCACAAGCACAGCATCGTGGCGAGCGATATCGCGCGCCATTTGCAGGATGCCGCCCACTGGCTCGACGAGCGCGAAGAGCAAGACGATGGGTATCTGACGCGCGTCGTGTGAGACGCAGACATCTTCGCGGTACGCGCTTTCGGTCGCGCAAGCGCGACCGCTACGGATTCCCTCGCTCCAAGGCCGCACCCGCGCTCTCGGCGCGACGGTCGGCGAAAGCCTGCCGCTGCGGATTCCCTGCGCGACGATCGCTACGATGCGCCGGCGAGCCGGCGCAGCTCCGCTTCGTCGATGACCGGAATACCCAACTCCTGCGCTTTGGCCAGCTTGCTGCCCGCCGCATCGCCCGCCACCACGTACGACGTCTTCTTGCTGACGGAGGATGCGACGCTGCCGCCGGCTGCGAGAATGAGCTGGGTGGCTTGCTCGCGGGTCAGCGTCGGCAAGGTGCCGGTCAGCACGAAAACCTTGCCCGCTAGCCGCCCATCCGTCGGGCGCTCCGGCGCGTGCTCTTCCAGGCGCACCCCGGCGCGGCGCAATTTCTCAATGACAATCCGATTGGGCTTTTGAGCGAAGAAGCTGACGATGCTCTGGGCGATCTTGGGGCCGATCTGCTCGACGGCCTGCAACTGCTCGACCGTGGCGGCTGCCAGGGCATCCAGGCTGGGGAAAGCGCGCGCCAGCAGCCGGGCGTTCTGCTCTCCGACAAACCGAATGCCCAGCGCCGTGATGACCCGCCACAGCGGCCGGTCTTTCGACGACGCAATGCTGCGCAGCAGGTTGGCCGCCGATTTCTCGCCCATGCGGGGCAAGGCGATGAGGTCATCCTTCGTCAGAGCGTAGAGATCGCCGACGTCGTGCACGCGACCGCTCTCGACGAGCGCGTTACAGAGAGCGTATCCCAGTCCGACGATGTCCATGACCTGAGCAAAATGAAACAGGACCTCCCGCAGCTGGGCCGGGCAGGCGCTGTTCGTGCAGTACGCCATCGCCTCGCCCGGCGGCCGGTAAATCTCCGCGCCGCAGGCCGGGCAATGCCGCGGTAACTCCCACCGCGGCAGGTCCTTGCCTGCCCGGGCCTCGAGCAGCGGGCGCACGATCTCGGGAATGACCTCCCCGGCGCGGCGCACGACAACCACGTCGCCCGGCCGCAGATCCTTGGCCTTCACGTAGTCCTCGTTGTGGAGGCTCACGGTGGAGACGGTGACGCCTCCGACGCGGACCGGCTCGAGGACGGCGTACGGGTTGATGCTCCCGGTGCGGCCGACGTTGACCTCGATCGAGAGCAAGGTCGTCTGCGCTTCCTCGGGAGGGTACTTGTAGGCGATGGCCCAGCGCGGCTCGCGGCCGACGGATCCCAATTCCTGCTGTTGTGCCAGCGAGTCGACCTTGACGACCACGCCGTCGATACCGTAGTCGAGTTCGTGCCGCTTACTCTCCCAGGCGCTGCAGAAGGCAAGCACGTCCTCGAAGCGCTCGAAGCGTCGAGCCTGGTCGTTAACCGGCAGGCCGAAGTCGCGCAACGCGGCGAGCAGCGTCCACTGCGTCTGCGCAGCCAGGGGTGGGCTGGCTTCCCCGATCCCGTAGGCGAAGAAGCGTAGCGGCCGGGATGCGGTAACGGCCGGATCGAGCTGTCTCACTGCGCCCGCTGCGGCGTTGCGCGGATTGGCGAAGGCGGGCTGACCGGCCGCGATGCGCTGCTCGTTCATGCGATCGAACTCGCTGCGACGCATGTACACTTCGCCTCGCACTTCGAGGACTTCGGGCACATCGGCAGGCGCGGCGTGCAACCGCAGCGGTATCGAACGGATCGTCCTTAGGTTGGCGGTTACCTCTTCTCCCGTCGTGCCATCCCCGCGCGTTGCACCGACGACGAGCACGCCCCGCTCGTAGCGCAGGGCAATGGCGAGGCCATCAATCTTCAACTCGGCGACGCACGGGAAGGATGCAACACCCAGTAGGCGCGCCACGCGGTCATGCCATGCCCTCAACTCATCGGCACCGAAGGCGTTGGCGAGCGAGAGCATCGGGACGCTGTGCCGATACTTAGCAAACGCCGCGGCAGGCGGTGCGCCCACGCGCTGGGTGGGGCTGTCGGGGGTGCGCAAGTCGGGGAAACGCTCTTCGATGTCGCGCAGCTCGCGAAACAGCCGGTCCCACTCTTCGTCGCTGATGCTGGGAGCATCCAGGACGTAGTACTGGTAGTTGTAGCGTTCGATGAGGTCGCGCAGCTCGGCCGCGCGCCGTTCCGCCTCTTCGCGCGTCACGTTCGTCACGTCGCGAGCGATTCACACTTTGGGCCGGCAAATCCGTCTTGCGTGTGGCGGACCGGGAGCCGGCCACGGCCCAAGGCAGCCCGTGCCGCCTGCGTCCTGCATGTCCGCAGGCGCACCGCGAATCTTTAGCATTTAGCGCCGGGCGGCGGGGAGTTCCCAGCGTTCGGGTCGATAGAATGCCGTCTCCAGACTGGGTTGGAAGCCGCGCATCCCAGCGGGTACGGCATCGACCTCCCGCAGTTGCGCCAGCGCCACAAAGGGTACGTCCCGGGCAACCGCCGCTTGGACGATCGCGTAGTCACGCCCCCGCCGTGCCCGATCGTTCGTGCGCAGGGCGTCGGCCAGTGCACGGTCGACACGGGGCTCGCAAAAACGCGCGATGTTGTAGCCGGCGGAGGGGATTTGGTTGCAGGCCAAAAGCCAGGATGTCTCCGGGTCGGCACCCGTGACAATCTCCTGCAGCGCGAGCTGGAAGCTGCCGGAGGCCAGAGGCCCTTGGCCGACGGCCGTGGCGGCAAATTGCTGTGCCGAAAAGGGCCGCAGGATGAGGTGCATGCCGGCGCGGCGGGCTTCCTGCTGCATGAGCAAGGCCAGCGTCCGTTCCAGCTGGCGCGTACCGTCAAACGACAGCGTCAGGCGCGCCGGCAGCGCCGCAGCAGACGGCGGCACGGCGGCGGGAATATAGGCCCAGGTGAACAGGCCGCGGGCCGCATCGCGGGCCTCCAAGACGCCGTGGGACGCCAGCCGGACGTCGCGGGAAATGTCAAAGAGGCGGGCGATGCGCCGCCGCACGCGCGGATCGCGCAGAGCCGGGTCCTGCGTCTGAAAGGTGAGTGAGAGGAATCCGTAGGTGGGGCTGATGCGAACCTTCAGCCGGCGCACACTGCGTAGCTGCGTCAGAACCGACGGATCGGCCGCAATGTACGCGTCGGCCTCACCCGTGAGGAGCCGCGCGACGATGGTCTGCGGACTGGGGACGAACTCGATGTGCAGGTGGTCGATCTTGGGCCGTCCGGCGTAGTACTGTGCGTTGGCGGACAGATCCAAACGCTCCCCGCGATGCCACGCGACGACGCGGAAGGGTCCGGTGCCGACCGGCGATGCATCGAAGACCGATCCCGCGAGCGGCATGCCGCGCAGCAGGACGTGCGCCGGCAAGATCGGGTAATTCTCGGGCTCAAAGAAGTATGTCAAGAAGGGCGCGAACCGCCGGCGCAGATGCAGGCGCAGGGTCAGCGGCGTGGGCGCGGTCAGTGACGTGACCTCGTCGAAACCCAGTCGGCTGGGGACCGCATTGCGCGGATCCATGATGGCGCGGTAGGTCGCAATCACGTCCCCCGCGCCAAACGGCTGGCCGTCCTGCCAGCGCACCCCGGCGCGTAAGTGGTAGACGATCGTTCGGCCGTCCGCAGAAATGCCGCCGTTGCGCCGGCTGGGAACTTGCGTGGCGAGGTCCGGCTCCAACTCTCCGCGCGGTCCGATGCGCAGGAGATAGGAGTAGACGAGCGAGCCGATCTCTTCGGCGGTCGGGCCGCTCTCCAGGAGAGGATCGAGCGAGCGCGGCTCGGCGGTTTGCGCCACGACGAATGTGGTTGGGCCTGCGGCAACCCGGTGCGCTTGCGTACAGCCCGCCGGGAATGCCGACGCCAGGACTGCCGCCAGGGCCGCCATCCGTGCGAGCACACGGCGCGCAGCGTCTTGGTGGTGCGTTGCGATCAGGCCGAAGGTCACGCCGGTCGCGCCGGCGCCGGTCGCGCAAGCGCCACCGCTACGCACACGAAAGTAGGCATACGCGTCGGTCGCATGCGCGTTGATGGTGCAAGCGCTGCGCGTGGCGCAAGCGCGAGCGCTACGCACGCGAAGGTCCGCCCACGAGCTTCTGTAGCGGCCGCGCTTGCGCGGCCCAGAGAACGCGACGCGCCCGCGTGTCGCAAGCCTACAACTTCACTTCCAGCGTCACATAAGCTTGGAAGGGAATCGTCGTCCCCAAAAACTGCGTGTTGTTATTCCCATTTTGCACCGTGTACGGGTACTTGTAGTTGGGATCACCCGGCGCGCTGGCGAAGGTGCTCGAGTTGGGCGCGACGTCGAATGGCAGGGTCGTGTAGACGCAGAAATTGGGCCGATCCCACGGATACCCGCGCTGGTGGCAGGCATCAAAGAGGCCGGTCATCGCGACCGTCACCTGCATGCGTGGCGCCGGGACGTAGCCTAGCGACAGATTGCCGGTGATCCGAGAGGGCTGCATGAATGCTCCCATACCGTCGAAACGTCCCGTGTAGTCGTCGGGGATGACAATCGTGGAGCCGCTGGACGCCGGATCGCCGCCGATCATCGCCAAGGGCGTCCCATACGTCGCCCCGGACGTGTAGGTCACGGAGGGCGATATCGTGATCCGTCCGCGGCGGTACTGAAGTAGCGCAGTCGCGGTGACGGGCGGCCCAAAACCGTTGCCCGCGGCCAGCGGCTCGTCGGGCAGGACGTCGTAAGGTGCATACTCGCCGTTGGGATCAAACAGCGGTTGCGCGGGCCGGGTCCAGTAGGGGTTGACGACGTCGCCGGACGCACACGAGGGATCGGGTGCCCCCGACGGCGTGTAACACGGCGCGGCCGGCACGCCGGTGCTCGTGCTGCCGCACAGCGGCGCACCGAACTGCGATGCCCCGTCCGCCTTGCCGCCCGGTGCACAAGCCGCGGTGTAGGCGTTGTACTGCTGGATGTGCTGGTTGAGCAGATCCAGCAAGTTCAAGCCGCTGGCAAAATTGCTGTAGCGGAAGCGGCTGTGATTGTACGTCGCGGCGAGCATCGCGGACACGCCGTCGGCCGCGAAATCGCCCTTTTGGACGGCCAGCTCCACACCGTACGAGCGCTCGCTCCCGACGTTGACCCCCGACTCGTTGCCGCTCGTATCCAGAAGGATGTTCTCGAACTGCCCGGTCGTGCCCCGATAGTAGGGGGTCAGGCGGAAGCTGACGTCCGTGCCCGGCAGATGCTGCTCCCAGGACAGGTCAACGTTACGGGAGATGTCTGGGACCAAGTCGTGTTGCGGCGTGGTGAACCCGTAGGCTGCGAATTTCTCGGCCATGGGTTGCACGAGGTTCTGCTGCAGTGTCCCGTACTGCACCCAGGAGGCATTCGGCGGACGCGCATAGACCCCAAACGACGCCCGCAGCGTGCTGTCGGGTGAGAGTTCGTACGTGGCCGCCAGTCGCGGCTCAACGACCGAGTTCGATTCGAAGGGATCGCTCGCCAGACTGAAGTTGGCCGGACGGCTGCCCGCGGGGCAAGGACTTGCCGCACCGCTGACCGGATCGATGCTTCGCTGCACCAGCCCCAGGTTGGCCGTCACGACGCAGAATTCGCGATTGAAGGCCGCAAACCAGAATGGACGGGCCGGGTAGCCGTCGGCCTCGTTGACCAGCCGGTCCTTGTAGCGTTCGATGCGCACGCCCAGGTCCACGGTCAGCGCGTCGTTGGGCCGGAAGCGATCTTCCACGGCTGCCGCCGTCAAGATAGGACTCACCCGGTTGATGAGTCCGCCCAGCCCGTTCTCGGTCGCCAGCCAGCGGGCGCCGTTGGTGACTGCCGGTCCCGACGTGGCCACACTGTACGGATCGAAGGCTCCGCTGTTGACGTTGAGCAGCGCCTGCGACGCCGACGAAAAACAACTGGTATAGGCGCCGCTCGACTGGTCGTAGCAGTGCACGCCGTCAGTGTAGCTGCCGATCGGCACACTGCCCACATAATTGCCGCCGATGAGGCCGTTGGCGGTAAAACCCCCGCCCAGCAGGAAGTCGAAGCCCGTCGTGTAGCGGTATTCGCGGGAACTTGCCAGCGAGGCGGACACGGTCAGCAGGTGCTTGTCGGTGAGTTGATCAGCAAAGACCGCGCTCCCGCCAAAGGTGATCTCGGGGAGGATGAACTGCAGCGTCGAGGGGACGGGAATGGGGTCCTCGATGTCCCAGAGGGAGTAGGTTGAGAAGCCGAGGACGCGTAGGTAGGCGCGCGTCCCGATGTTGTGTTGATACTGCAGCTTGGTCAGGTCGAAGACGTTATCCGCGACGGCACGGCGATCCGCGCTGACCTGACTCTGAAAACTGCGTGCCGCATCTGGTGTGTTTGGAAAAATGTAGGGAGCAACGGCCGTCGGGACGAGTGGCGCAAAGAGCGGTCCGCTGTAGATGTACTGGTCGGGGTACGCAAACAGCGTGCCGAAGGTCTTGACGCCTCCGAAATCGTCAAACGAGCCGTACGTAAAGGTAAGCAGGTTGCTCTCGACATGGAGCAGCTGGAGGTCGTCATTGCTCCCGCCGGCGTGCGGCAAGCTGTAGTGAAGGTTGATGACCGCCTCGCGGTCGCGCGTCTCGGAGGCCCCGAGCGTGATGCCGGGGAGGTCGATGGGCTGGCCCGACGACGTGAACTGAAACGACGGGAAGAAAAAGCCCGCGTGGTAGAGGCTGGCCCCGTTGTAGGGATCCAGGTAGCGGTAGTACTGATCCGCGAGGGCACCCGCAAGGTAATAGGTGAACCGTCCCTCGGGGGATGCCGCTCCGTATTCCACGCCTCCTTTTTGGTAATTGGCCGGCGTGCCCAGCCCCCAGGTGAGCCAGCCGAACGGCGTTCGCGATCCCGACTTGACGACTTGATTGATGTAGCCGCTGATGCCCTGTCCATCCGAGCTTGCGGTCGCACCGCCCGTGTACACTTGCAGCTCTTGCTGGCCGACGCTGGAGAGAAGTGACTGCGGAGCGTTGTCGTACGAGCGGTTGACGGGAACGCCGTCCAGCTCGTAGCCGATCTGATCTTGGTCGCCGCCGCGGATGAAGATCGGCTGATACCAGCCTTGCTGTCCCTGGGGGACGTAGATTCCGGGAACAGCCGCCAGCGCGCTGTAGGCTTGGTCGACGCCTCCCGGACCGGCCAGCGGCCGCGCGGCTCCGGCTGTATGCGGGTCGATCGAATACACGTTGATCGTTTGCCCTGGGCTGACGAGGCCGAGGTGGGCGCGGGTGACGATTCGTCCGATCGTCCGGACCGCCGCGGCCAGATGCACGTCGAGGTGCAGTTGAACGTCGGCGGCAATGGTTACGCCGTCAACGATCTCCGGAGCGTAGCCGTCGCGGCTGACGCGAAGCTGGTACGTGTCCGGCGGCAGCGACACGAACGTGTACAGACCATCCGGTCCGGTGCGCGTGGATGCCGACGCCGAGGCTGCGCTGATGGACACCTGAGCGCCGGCGAGGGGCGCGCCGGTCGACGCGTCGAGGACGCGCCCGCTGATGCCGCCGGTCGTCCCGGCCGACGCCGGCTGGCAGAGCCGGTCTTGCCATGCCAGCATCAAGAAGGAAACGAGGAAACTGAACGCTGCCCGACGTTGCATGCACACCACCTCGTGCGACGTCAATGTAGCGAGGGGGCGTCAATTCGCAGAACGTGCCCGTCCTCCCCCCACGGGAAGACAACGATGTCCGTGCGGTCGTGCTTGCGCCACCGAGAGGCACCGGATCCGTGCGATCGCGCTTGCGCCACCGAGAGAGCGTCACGCGGCGGATCCACGTTACAAGATGTCTCGTTCCATCGGCCGCGGCGAGCGCGGCCGCTACAAACACAGCGCAGCCGCCTAACATACCCGCGACCGCTACACGAACGGCGCTCTCAGCTTACCGCCTGACATGCCAGGCGGCTCGCTTCCCGCGCCGGCTTAGCGGCCGTTGAGAAACGCGGAGATCATGTCCCAGTGGGCGGCGGGCGCCATCCCTTGCGCGACCACGGTGCCATGTTCGTCAACCAGGTAAAAGACGTCCATCAATCCTTTGGGGTCCAGAAGCAACGTTTGCTGCCGGGTGAGAACGCCCCAATACCAATTTGGTGCATCACCCGGCGAACCGATCCCGGCCTTGATTGAGGCGAGGCTAGGTCCGGAACCGCCCAGATTGTCGTAGGCTTCCATTTCCACCAGCGCCGCGTGTGCGCGCTGCAGATCGGCCACATGTTGGGCCATGAGCGTGGAACCGGCCTGACACGACGGACACCAGGTCGCCATCACCCACAAAATGTACTTGTGCCCTCGCAACCGGGCCGAATGCAGCGTCCTCCCGTCGAGCAGGCTGTAGGTGACGGGCGGCACTCGATGTCCGATATCGACGGCAGCCGGTCCGGCAGACACAGCCGGTCCGGCAGTCAAAACAGAGAGCACGCCCGCGACCAGGCAAACTCGCAGCAAGGCATTCATGACGATGCTTCCTTTCGACATGGGGGGTGTGTCTGCGCTGCCACCGAAACGCGGCAGACCGCAGTTGCGCTCCGCGCCGCCAACCACAGGGATGCGAGCACGGCCGCCACAGCCACGCCGATGAATAGGCCAAAATCGCGGGCAAAGAACGAGGCATAACGGCCGCTCAGACGCAAGACCGCCGGCGCCGAAGCCCCGGCCGCCGCCAAGGCGCTCGGGATGAGGCTCGTGCAACACAGGCTGCTGGGCAAGATCCCGGCCAGGATGCCGCTCAACGACAGCGCGGCCGGTCCTCGGCCGCCGTGCGGGCGAACTGCGTTAAGCGCAAAGGTCAGAGACACGCCGATGCCGAGAATGACTGAGGCAAGGGCTTCCCCAGGCGTGAGAAGTTGGAGGGCCGACCAACTGAAGGCACCATAGCGCCCGGCGGGCAGAGCCACAAGGTAACCGATGGTCAGCGGTACACCCAGCCCTCCCAGGAGCAGCAGCGACCGTCGCCGGGCCGGCGGCGTGAAGGCGATGTGCAAGGCAGCTCGCAAGGTGTCCATTGACAGCCCATACATTATAGGATTATGATATGAAAAAGTCAACCCACACACCAGCGTGAAAAGAAGGAGCAAGGCTGTGTCCGAATCCGGCTACGATCTCGTCATTCTGGGAAGCGGGTCAGCCGCATTTGCGGCCGCCATCCGAGCCCGCTCGTACGGGGCCCGCGTCGCCCTCGTCGAGGCGCACACGCTGGGAGGAACCTGCGTCAATGTCGGATGCGTCCCCAGCAAGGTGCTCCTTGAAGCGGCTCAGCGCCGCCATGATTGCCCGCCGACGGCACAGACGATGCAGGAGGCCGTCGGCCGCAAGGACGAGCTCGTGGCGCACCTGCGCCGGGTTAAGTACGAGGATCTCCTTGCCCGCTACGACCTGGATTTGGTACGGGGAGAAGCGAGCTTCGAGGATGCTTGGACGGTACGCGCCGGCTCGCGCCTGCTGCGCGCCGGCGCCTACATCATTGCAACCGGGGCGTCTCCCAACCCGCCTCCCATCCCGGGACTGCGGGAGGCTGGTTTTATCACCAGCACCGAGGCCCTCGACCTGCGTGCCGCTCCGTCCCGTTTGGCCGTCATCGGCGGCAACGCCATCGGGCTGGAGTTAGGACAGTACTTTGCGCGCATGGGTAGCACGGTTGCAATTTTCGAAGCCCTCTCACGAATCGCGCCCTTTGAGGAGCCTGACTCAAGCCGGGCCTTGCACGACGCCTTAACCGCCGAAGGCCTCGCCATCTTTACCGGCGCACGGATCACGTCGGTGCGTACAAGCGCAGAGCGGCGCGTCCTCATATTATTCATGGACGCTGCCGGCGCCGAACGCGAGTGGGAAGCGGATGCTATCCTCGTTGCCACAGGCCGCCGTCCGAATACCGACCGCCTCAATCTCAAAGGGGCGGGCGTCCGCACGACCCCCGGGGGCGCCGTGGCCACGGATGCCTATCTGCGGACCGACAGCGGCCACATCTTCGCCGCCGGCGATGTCACGGGAGCACCCCAATTCGTCTATGTGGCCGCATACCAGGGAGGGCTGGCCGCCGACAACGCTCTCGGAAAACTACCCATTCCCCAAAACCTGGATGCCGTGCCGCGTGTCATCTTCACGCAACCTCGTCTAGCCGCCGTCGGTGAGACCGAGGAGCAGGCTCGCGGGCGTGGCGCGGCCGTCGAGACGGCTGTCTTGGACCTCGGAGAAAGCGTTCCGCGAGCGATCGTCAACCGCCGGGGCGGCATCTTGAAGCTGGTGGTCAGTCGGGGCACGCGCACCATTCTCGGCGCCCATATGGTCGGCGAGCATGCCGACGAAGTGATCGTCGCCGCCACCTACGCCGTCCGGTTCAAACTGACAGCTGCCCATCTCATCGAGACCTTCCACCCTTACCTGACGATGGGCGAGAGTCTGCGGCTGTGTGCGCAGGCTTTGGATGTGGATCCCGCGGCGCTTTCCTGTTGCGCCGCCTGAGGGTATCGCGGCGTAACCTTCCCTCGGTCGCGCCAGCGCGACCGCTACACAACCTCGTGCGGTAGGGCGTCCGCACGATGGGACCTTCTGTCGCGCAAACGCACGGTCGGCCAAGGCCGACCGCTACAGTCGGTCGCGCCAGCGCGACCGCTACCGAACACCTTGGGCGCTACGCGTTATAGGATTGCGCCGCCTCGCGCTGCCACTTGCGGACGAGGTACGCGATGAGCTCGGACGTAATGTCGCTGATGCGGACGAAGGCAATGCCGACGCCGTGCGCGTCGCTGCGGACCACCGTGCCGTACACCGTAATCGGCTGGCTTTCGCCCGCCAGATCCAATTCAATGGAGAGCAGGTCGTTGGTCGCGACGGGCAGGTCCGAGCGCAAGAGAACACCGCCCGCGCCAATATTGACGATCTGCGCAGGATAGCGCTGGCCCGAGCGGTCGCGTCGTACGTGAACCGGCAGGGTCTTCTGAACACGCGGATGAGATCGGCGTTCGGTGTGCGGCGGACCCGGAGTCTCGGTCATGCCGGCATCTCGTCGTCGGCGGGCGGCAGCCCCTTCAGGAGTTTGGTGACTGACCCCACAACTTGACGTCTCCGATGTGATTGGCCCAGTACCACATGCGGCTGACGGCCCACGCAACGTGGTTCCACACGTACAGCTCGGCCGCCCGGCCCTGGGGGAAGAGGGCGACGACCAGCAGGATGACCCCGAGGTAAAACGTGACGCCCAGCGAGTTCCAAAAGCGCGTGGCGGGCGTCGCTTTCGACTGACCGCGCAGCGGCGCTGGCTCGAAGTACTGGCGCCTTTCGGTGCTGTGCTGCTGATTGACCGCCTGGTAGTCGACCGGCGGTAAAAACGTATGCGAAGTCCCGGCCCGAAACGTCGTCTGCGGCGTGAACGTCGGTGCGGCGACGGGCGCGGGCGCCGACGGGGCCGGGTCATCGCTGTGACGGCCCAGTAGGCGCTCGATCTTTTGGCGCGCGTCATCGCTCAGCTCGAGGAAATCGGCAATGACCTCATACCCGGCATCACCGAGGTCGCGTTCGGAGCGGACCTTAATGAGCCCGCGGGCGGTCGCCTTGATGCTGCGCATATCCAGCGTGGTGAAGAGGACCGTGTTCTCCTTCACCTGGCTGGGGAAGACCGCGACGACGCTGTTCGTATCCAAGCGCGCGGCCTTACCCAGGAGATTGACGCCCAGCTCCGCGTTGCGGACGCTGATGTCTATCGGCAAAGGCAGTGCAGCGGGTAGTTCGCCGGCACCAATCGTGTCGGGCATGGCTCCTCGTGGCGGTTCTTCGGAACCGGTGACCTCACCGGTCACCGCACTATTAGTCATCGGCCGAAGACGACTCGGACTTGAAGGCCCCAACCCCCGCCCCCGCCGGCCGACGCTCCACCGGCGCCGTGGCGGCCGTCGCCAGGGTTTCCAAGAGGCGCCGATTGGCCCGCTCGTACTGTTCGACCGCCAAATGGTCGCTGGAAATGGCGATATGGGCGCGCGGGTCGGCAAGCACGCGGCGCAGGTAGCGACCGGTGTGCGAAGCTGGGACGGCGGCGACCTCTTCAGGTGTGCCCGTTGCCACGACGCGCCCGCCCTTCTCACCGCCTTCCGGCCCCAAGTCGATGATGTAGTCGGCGGTCTTGATGACGTCCAGGTTGTGCTCGATGACGAGCACCGTGTTGCCCGCCTCCACCAGCCGGCGCAAGACCAAGAGAAGCTGCGCGATATCGGCAAAGTGCAGGCCGGTCGTCGGCTCGTCCAAGATGTAAAACGTGCGCCCCGTGCTGCGCCGCGAGAGTTCCGTAGCCAGCTTGACGCGCTGGGCTTCACCGCCCGAGAGCGTCGTCGCCGGCTGGCCCATCTGGATGTAGCCCAAGCCGACGTCGCAAATCGTCTGCAGCTTGTTGTGGACGCGCGGAATGTTGGCAAAGAACTGGGCGGCCTCGTCCACGCGCATCTCGAGAACCTCGGCGATGGACTTGCCTTTGTACTTGACGTCCAACGTCTGCTGGTTGTAGCGTTTGCCCTTGCAGACCTCACACGGCACGTAGACGTCCGGCAAGAAGTGCATCTCGATTTTGATGATTCCGTCGCCGGCGCACGCCTCGCAGCGTCCACCCTTGACGTTGAAGGAAAAGCGCCCCGGGCCGTAGCCCCGCACGCGGGCGTCGGGCGTCATCGAGAAGAGCTCGCGGATCGGGTCGAAGGCGCCGGTGTACGTCGCGGGGTTGCTGCGCGGCGTGCGCCCGATGGGCGACTGATCGATGACGACGGCTTTGTCCAGCTGCTCCAGGCCGTGCACCCGGCCATACGTGTCCTCGGGCGGCTGCCCGTGCAGGTAATGCGCGAGCGCACGGTAGAGAACCATCTCCACCAGTGTCGACTTGCCGGATCCCGAGACGCCGGTCACCGCGCAGAAGACGCCGAGCGGGAAATCCACGTCAATGTTTCGGAGGTTGTTGGCGCGCGCGTTCTTGATGCTCAAGATGCCCTTGGGCCGGCGCCGCCGCGGCGGGATCGGGATGACCGTCTCGCCGGAGAGAAAACGCCCGGTCGCCGAGGCGGGAGCGGCACAGATGTCCTGGATGCTGCCCGCGGCGACGACGTAGCCGCCGTCTTTGCCCGCGCCGGGCCCCATGTCCACGATGTAGTCGGCTTCCCGCATCGTCTCCTCGTCGTGCTCGACGACGATGAGGGTGTTGCCGAGGTCGCGTAAGGTCTTCAACGTCGCCAAGAGCCGCGCATTGTCGCGCTGGTGCAGCCCGATCGACGGTTCGTCGAGGATGTACAGCACCCCGACGAGCGACGAGCCGATTTGCGTCGCCAAACGAATGCGCTGCGCCTCGCCGCCCGACAGGGTCGTCGCCGCACGGTCCAAGGTCAGATACTCCAGCCCGACGTTGATGAGGAATCCTAAGCGGGCACGCAGTTCTTTGAGGATCTGGCGGGCAATCTGTTCCTCACGCGGACTCAAAGCGAGGGACTCAAGAAAGGCCAGGGCGCGATCGACCGGAAGGGCGGTCAGCTCGGCGATGGAGAGGCCGCCGACCTTCACCGCCAGCGACGCCGGCTTGAGGCGCGCACCCTTGCAGGCCGGGCAGCGCACGGACGTCATGAGTTTTTCGATTTCCTCGCGCACCCATTCGGACGAGGTTTCGTCGTAGCGGCGCTGGAGGTTGGGGATGATGCCCCGGTACTGCGACTCGTAATCCCAGTGCTTTCCGGACTTTGTACGGAACCGGAACGAGCGCTTCTCATCCTCGCCGTAGAGGATCGTGTGGAGGAGATCCTTGGGCAAATCCTTGACCGGCGTGTCCGGCCGATAGCCGGCGTCCTTGAGCAGCGTCTCGACTTGCTGCACGTAGAACGGGTTCATGCCCGGCGAGAGGTTCTTGGTCCACGGTACGACCGCACCCTCACGGAAGGACTTGTTGCGATCCGGGATGACAAGGCGCGGGTCGATCTCGATGCGCACACCCAGGCCGGTGCACTCAGGACATGCGCCGAAGGGCGAGTTGAACGAGAACATCCGCGGCGCAAGCTCATCGAAGGACAGGCCGCACGTGATGCAGGCAAACTTCTCGGAGAAGGTCAGCTCATCGTCTTTTCCGCCCAGGCGTTGCACGAAGACGGTGAGGAGGCCCTGGGTCAGCTTGAGCGCGGTCTCGACCGAGTCCGTCAGACGCTTGCGAACGTCGGGCTTGAGCACGAGCCGGTCGATGACGATCTCAACCGTATGCTTGCGCTTCTTGTCCAGCGTGATTTTCTCACGCAGGTCGCGCATCTCGCCGTCCACGCGCACCCGCGCGTAGCCGTCTTTCATGGCCTGCTCGAAGAGTTTTTGGTACTCGCCCTTGCGGCCGCGCACCATGGGAGCCAGCAGCTGCACGCGGCTGCCTTCCGGCAGGGCCAGGATTTGGTCGACGATTTGCTCAGCGGTTTGCGGCGTGATCGGGCGGCCGCAGGCCGGGCAGTGCGGGTGACCGATGCGCGCGTAGAGCAAGCGCAGGTAGTCGTAGATTTCGGTCACCGTGCCGACGGTGGAGCGCGGGTTGCGGCTGGTGGACTTTTGGTCGATGGAAATCGCGGGCGAGAGGCCTTCGATGTAGTCGACATCGGGCTTTTCCATCTGACCCAGGAATTGACGCGCGTAGGAGGAGAGCGATTCGACGTAGCGGCGCTGGCCCTCGGCGTAGATGGTGTCGAAGGCAAGAGAGCTCTTGCCCGACCCGGAGAGCCCCGTGATGACGATCAACTGATTGCGGGGCAGGGTCAGACTGATGTTCTTCAGGTTGTGTTCGCGCGCGCCGCGGATGGTGATGTGTTCCAGACCGTGGCGGGGGGCGATGGGCAGGACCGGCGCGGCATATGGGTCGCTTCGCGGTTCGGGCAAGGGCTCGTGCATGGAACCGACTGCTTCGCGCCCGGGGGCCGCGGGCGCCTCCCCGGCGTGGGAGCTACATCGCGCCGTCAGTCGCGCACGCCCCACGACGTGACGTTCCGTCGATTGCACCTCAGGGCGTTACGCTCTGGCGGTCGCGCACGCGCGAGCGCTACGGGCGGTCCACACCTTACCCGAGGCGGCCGAGTACCGGTGGCAGCTCCGCGATGCTGCCGATCGTGGCTTCAGGAGGCCGAGCACCCTCCGGCGGACGTTCGTGACGCACGTTGACCCACACGGCCCGCATCCCGGCGGCGTGCGCACCTGTGATGTCGCGCTCGAATCTATCCCCCACCATGACGCTCTCGCCGGGCGTCACGTTCAGACGCTCCATCGCGTGCCGGAAGATCTCGGGATCGGGTTTGGCAAGTTCCATTTCACCGGCCAAGATGACCGCGTCGAAGAAACGCTTGAGGCCCAGGCGCGCAATCTTCTCCTCGTGGGTTTCCGCAAAACCGTTGGTGATGATCGCCATCTTGTAGCGCCCGTGCAGCTGGCTGAGTACCGGCAGCGTTTCCGGGAAAAGTTCAACGCGCTCCAGGCGGATCGCATCGTAGCGCTGCGCCAGCCGCTTGGCCAACGCGGGGTCGTCAATGCCCTTGGCCTTCAATGCCTTGCGCCACAGCGCCGGGCGCAGAGCACCGGGCGCGGGTTTGGGCGCCTTGGGTTTCAGGTGCTCCCAAAAATCCATGGCCGTCTCCATGTATGCGGTAGCCAGATCGTCGGCATCCACACCCCGATCCGCGGCCAATTCGGAGGCGGCCAATGCGGCACTGCGCTCGCTGGAGATCGTATCGTCCAACAGCGTATCGTCCAAATCAAAGAAGACCGCGGTTACCGGCATGCGCTCAACGGTTCGGCATCCTCCTCCGACCTGGCATCTGTCAGGATGACGCCGGAGCCAGCAAAACCATACCTCACCAATTGTTCTAGCCTGACCGTGGCCCTGCAACCTCGTCATCTCGGCGGTCGGCAAAGAGCGGCAAACCCGGCTTTGGCTTTTGGACGTCAAATCCGGCCTCGCGCAATCGCGCGGCGATGACTTCCGGGTCGGCGTGGCAATCAATCGCATAGTGACGGACCAGCCTTAGCTGATCCCTGCTCAGCGACGCCAAGGCGGGATACTCGCACCCTTCGCAGTTGATCTTGGCCAGGAAAACCTCGCCGGTCTCGGCCAGAACCTCGCCCAGTCCTACGACCTCGACAACCTCGCGTGCCCCACCGGCGAACTCCGTGCGCTCGTTTGTGTGGACGTCCGGGAACTCGACCGACGAGGCTGCATCCGCCAGACGCCCCGTGCTGCGTAACCACAAGCTGCGCCGGCAGTCGCCGATGCCGCAGGCGCGGATGTCGGCCGCGACGCCGTTTAGCGCACAATTGCGCCGTGCCAGAGCGACGAGGATGGGACTTGGTTCAAAACTGATGACCCGAGCCCCGCGCAGGCCGAAGTACACGGCCGTATCCCCGAGATTCGCCCCGATGTCGAGCACCGTTTGGCCATGCACCTCGTATTCGGCGAGCCACTGAGTTGTGTGGAAGGTCACGGACAGCAACCATAAGTCGCTCTTGGCGCTCGCCCGCCGGACGTACAAGCGCGGCCCCGCGCGCAGGTGCACGAGATAGGTCTCCGCATCCGCCGGGGCGATTGCCGCAGCAAACCACGAACAGGCTTGGAGCAGATCGTGGGGTGTATCGCGGGCTAAGAGCAAGGCTGCGTACTCGGCCTGGTGGGCGAAACCGGTCTTGAAAGACCGGCGTAACCAGGACCACATCCCCCGCAGCCCCCGCTGCCGCACGGCAGCGACCGCCAACTTCGGGTGGGTGAGCGCCTGAACGACGGCCCGCGCCAAAGCGTTCACCTGACGGCGCGCACCGGCCATCGCGGGCGCCTGGTCGGCGGCCGGGGCTCGTGCATCGCGCTCATGACTGCGAACCCAGTTCGTAGATGGCCACACCGTGCGCCGCGAACACACGGTGAAAGATCGAACGGGTGTCGCCGGCGAGCGCCTGCCAGTCAATGCCCGCCGGTGTGCGGCCGACAAACGCGGGGTTGGCATTGACGACGACATAGCGCACTCCCATACGTTGCAGCCAAGCAGCTCGCTGCGCCGGCGACCGGCTCCAGTCGGGCGTCAGCGCCGCCTGGTAGTTGTCGTTGCCCCATCGCGTGCCCGGCGGAAAGTAGTAATCGCGCACGTCATCCAAGGCCAAAATCTGGCGGCCCGGGATGTGCCGTTGCGCGAGCCAGCGTGCGGCATCAAAGGTTTCCAAACGCCGCGAGAGGTACGCGGTAGCCGATTCCGCGCCTCGGACGTACGCAAATGCAGGTACGAGAGTCGCCGGTGCCACGGCGACTGTTTGCGGCAGCCAGTTGATGACGACGCCATACGCTCCCAGGACTGCCAATCCAGCGACCACAGGTGCGCGCAACCGAGGCCCTGCGAGGACAGTACCGGCGGCGGCCAAAGATGTCACACTGAATACCGGCGCCAATGCAAAACGCCACTGCTGACTTTCAAAAAACCACAGACCGACGAGCGCCGCCGCCACGGCGGCGATGCGGCGCGCCCACGTGTACGCAATGACCGCAACGCCGGCGGCAATGGTTGCGACTTGTAACGCCACACCCGGATCCCCGCAAAATATGCGCGGCGCAAAGAGCAACCTGTACGGTAAGGCAGCGAGGTCGGCAAGCGATGTTCCGCCGCCGCACCAATGGCGCGTCATGTCCGCGTAGCGCCGCGCAAAGTCGTGCGCAGGACCGGCCGGCCCGAGCCAGGCTATCGAGAACGGATAGACTGGATCACCAGTTGCAAGCCAGGTCCGTAGGTACCAGGGTGCGGCGACCACGCACGCGCCGGCAGCGAAAGGAACCAGTCCCTGCAGCCATGACCGGCCAATATTTTTCCCCCACCGCGCACGCGACCACCAGCATGCCGCCCCAAGAACAATCACAGCTGCCGGCAGACCTGAATACTTGACCGCAGCTGCCGCGCCGGCCAAGATGCCCGCAATCAGCAAGAATCGCGGCATGGCCGCCGTCTCCCCGAGGGCGGCCTCGTGCGCGGCGATGATCGTCCCCAAGAGAAACATCGCAAACGGCACGTCCACGTACAACGACGGCGCCAGCCACAGCCACAGCCCGCTGGAAACGACGAGCATCGCTGCGGCCAGGCCGACGCTGCGGCCACCCGGTGCGCAGACCCGGGCGATGACCGCGGCCTGCAGCGCACACACGACCCCGCAACCAAGGGTTGCAAAGGCTGCGCCTGCCGAACCCGCAAGCACGTAAGCCGGCGTGGCGGCGGCCTCGGCGAGTTGCGGAAAACCCGATTGCACCATACCCGGGTCAAAGCGCATCGTTGCGTTCGCCAGCGCAGAGGCAACAAGCGGCAGGTGGTAGGCGATCGGGTCCCACCACACGGCCGGCAGAGCTGCGCTCAGACACGCCGTCACGAAAGCGGCCACCGTCACCAACAGACAGGCCTGGCAGCCGGCGTCGCGCGCGCTGACGAAACCCGACAGCCGCGAGGGGAGTGCAGGTAACCCGCTGAGCGCCCGCACGTAGTGCGGGAGCCGGGCCGCAAGCGCGATTGCAAGCAGCGTCTCGATAACCGCCGCACGCTCCAAGCCGCATGCAGCCAAGACGCCGACGCCGCTTCCCAGCAGGGCGTAGCCGGCCGGAGCGGCGATCGCCAGGCGCGTGCTCCACGCGCAGCCGGCCAACCACCGTCCGGTCAGCATCATGCCGTAATCGCAGGCAAAGAGCCACGTCGCCACGCCGGCCCCAAGACCACACGACAGACGTACCCAGAAGGGGGCAAGGTCCAACGGATGTTGGCCCATGCAGGTTTTATCGGCCGGACAACAACGAGGGTGTGGGTGTCGCGGCGCGCCCGCCAACGACCTCGCAGTACATCTCTTCCTGGGCGCGGGCAGCGGCATCCCAGGTGAATGCCGCGCCGCGGGCACGGGCTGCCTGGGCCAGGACCCCGGCCTGCTGTGCATCCGAGGCGAGCGTCGCCAGAGCGCGGCCAAAAGCTGCGGCATCGAACGCAGGCACAAGCCGGGCTGCACCGGCAAACGTTTCCCGCGAACTGGGCGTGTCGAACGCGACGATGGGGGCGCCGATCGCCATTGCGTCGAGCGCCACCAGACTCTGATTCTCATAGCGGGAGGGAAAGGCCAGCACGCGAGCCCGGCGTACGAACTCGTGACGACTTGCCCCGTCCAGCCTGCCGACCAGGTGCACGCGCGCACCCAGACCCCGCCGGCCCACTTCGCGTTCCAGCCACGCGGCTCCGGGACCGCCGCCGGCTATGCGTACCGAAAGACCTTCCGGCAGAAACGGCACGGCGTCCAGCAGCAGGTCCAAACCTTTCATCCTCCAGTCGAAGCGTCCCACGAAAGCGACATAATCGCCGTCGCCTCGCCATGGTGACCCGAAAGCCTCGTCATCTGCAGCGTTAGGGATGACGCGGATGTCGGCTTGGGGAGCCCACATTCTCAGGCGTTCCCGCTGGCTTGGCGTCAGTGCAATGATATGCCGGTAGCGCGCCACGGCAAACGCCTCCCAACGGTCAATCGGCAGCCGGTAACGCTGTGCGGCCTGGCACCCAAACAGGTAGCTGGCAATTCCGATGACCGGACGACGCACGACAAGCGGCGCCGCGCTTGCGGTGAACGGCGAGCTGAAGTCTTCGACGATGAGATCGGCTCGAGAGACAAAAGCCCGCCACGGCAGCTCAGCAAAATACCAGACAAAGTTGACAGGATGCGGCAGCGGCAGTGTGTACAGGTAGCGCACGCCGTCCCTGCATTCGGATCGCAATGACGGGTGACCCGCACTGACGACCGTCATCTCGTGACGCACTGCCAAGCGCTTATTGATTTCGTGGGCGCGTCTCGCCTGGCCACCCCCGTAGGGTGCGTCGAGCGCGTCGGCGTTAAAGTGAAGGATTCGCATGCCCGTCTGCGCTTCGCACCGGCTTCTCCGCCGACTGTCCCGGCCAGCCGATAATTCGACGAGATGCTGGGTGCGAATCTCCGCTACAAATGGGCCAGCGTTCGGGGGGCACGTGCCGCCTTCCGGAACTGGCTATCGTGCGTCGCCATTGCCTCACCGCAGACCCGCTGGGGTTGGCCGCCCGTCAGAATCACCTGGCGGACACGCGCCGGACCCGTCTTCGAGACGATGCCCGGCGAGCGGGGCTGCTGGGTCCCCAATGAAGTTTGGGGTATGGACGCATACGGCTTGGCGATGCTGCGTCGCCTGGGTCCCCGCACCGTGTTGGACATCGGCGCCAACGTCGGCGCCTTCTCGCTGGCGGCAGCCGTCAACTTTCCGTCGGCCCGCATTGTAGCGGTGGAGCCGGCACCCGACACGTTCGCCTACCTCGTCGGCAACGTACGCCGTAACGGCCTGCTGGATCGCATCGAGTGCCTGCAGGCGGCTGCGGTGGGGGCTGCCGATGTGCGTCAGGCGCATGTGACGATGCAGCCAAAAGATTCTGTGACCACCTCGACCTCGCTGGCACCGCAGGGGCCGCAGTCCTTGACGGTACCCGCTCGGCGCCTCAGCGACCTCATTGCCGGCCTGAAAGAGGTCGATCTGCTCAAGATCGATGCCGAGGGTGCGGAGTACGAGATTCTGGAAAACACGCCGGCAGAGGCTCTGACGCCCGTGTCCGTCATCGTGTTGGAGTATCACCCGCGCCCCCAGAGATCGTGGCGGCATCTGGCGGCGATCCTCGGTCATGCCGGCATGCGCTGCGTGGCCCATGACCTGACCGGGGGCTGCGGCATCCTCTGGGCGGCCCGCTCGGACGATCTCTTCGCCCTCGTGCGCGCCATTGCACAACGTCCCATCATGGATGTCTTGGCGTTTGGTGCTGCAGACGCGTTTCACGCGGACACCGTGGAGGGGCGCGACGGGCTATAGGCGCGCACGGTTCGCAGCGCGAGCAGCCACACGCAGGGCGTCAAGACTGCATTGACCGCGATCGCTATGCCGAGCAGATGAGCGGCGGTCGTCCCTAAACCCGCCATGAGGACGACCTCCAGGAACACCGCAGCCGCGACGAAGCGAAAAACACGGTATTCTCCCACAGCCAGCAGGTACGAAACGCCCAGGACGCACACCGCGAACAGCCCCTCGTCGACCGCATAGAGATGTAACAGCGGAGCGCCCCCCGCATACAGCGGTCCGTACGTTGTCCGCACAATCAGGTGGGGGAAGATCCACAAAAAGGCCACACCAATCGAAGCGGCCGCGACCGCCGTCAGCGCAACCAGCGCCAAGACCCGGCGTAGCGCCGCTGCAGAGGTCTGCGCCGCTGCAGCCGCCAGCGGCGCAAGAACGGGCATCAAGAGACCGGCCCCATACGGAATCGTACGCGCAATCGTGCCGGCGGCCGCGAACAAACCGGACTCGACCGCGGCAAGATGATGCCGGGCGAACACCATATCAATGTAGAGGAGGCTACTCGTGGCAGCTGCCGTGAGAGCGATGCTACCCGCGCGGCGTACCAGAGCGGTGAGCGACACCGACGAATCCTGGACGCCGGCGGTACCGGCGAGCGGTGAGAAAGAGCCCGGGATGTCATCCCGGACGGGCGTTGGCGGCGTCTGCCGCGCGGCGGTCCACAGGGCGATGACAAGACCCGCCAAAGCGCTTCCCACAAGACCGACCAGAGTACCGACCAGGCCAAGACCCCAGGCGACAAGGACCAGAGCAAGACACACCTTGGCCGTACCCTCCGCTGTGACGGAAGCCGCGTAGGTTCCAAAACGATGGATGCCCTGCAGCACGCCCCTGGCGTAGGCCGTCACGAGAGCCGCAGCGACATAAAGGGCGAGGAGAACCCACAGCCGATCGTCCGCAATGTTAAGGTAGCGCGCGAGGGCGATGCCGGCGGCGCCGACGACAAAGCCCGTGGCAAGACCGACGGCCAGGACGGGGAATAGCGTGCGCCGCACAAAATGGGGCGCGTGGTGTTCCAAGTGAAGGCTCCACAGACGGGCGGCCTCCTGCATGGCGACGGTTCCGATGGATGAACCGATGACCCCGAGCAGGGCTGCGATGGAGAGCAGGGTGGCCAGGACACCGTATGGCCCGGGCCCTAGGCGCCGTGACAGCACGAAATGGAAGACGTAGGCAAAGACATTAACGAGTAGGGCCGAGCCGGCGACGAGGACGCTATTACCGAGGAGGCGGCGCGTCTGGAGGGCGCCCCGAAGCACGGTCCCCGCACCAACGCTTTGCGCGAGACCTTCGGACGCTGCTACCTGCGCATCCTCGCCGACGTCCATCTCACATGTTCTTTAGGAGTCGCTGCGCTGCGGCAACGACGTTTTCGCGCACCAGTCTGGCGTCGGGACTGCGCCGAGCATGCCACGACGATTCGGGTTCGACTCCGAGTGGGGTTGTGTGGGGATGCACGCACAGCGCCGCCAGGGGCACGTAGAAGGGACCCGCGATATCAGGATCCGTCGCGGAATACACGACGAGGCACGGCACAGAAAGGGCGTCTGCGACATGCATGATTGCCGAGTCCACGCCCATGAAGAGAGCCGCCTCGCACAGCAGATCCGCAACCGCGGTCAGCGGAGCCCCGCAGATGAGCCTCACCCCAAGGCCATTGAAGCACGCACGCAAACGCTCCTCTTGTCCGGCCGACCCGACCGCACACGGGCGAAATCCAAGATCTAACGCGGCGGCGGCAAGTGTGCGGGCGTCCTCATTCGGCATTGCACGCGCAGGGACGCTCGGCGCAACGTGGAGTACGGCGATCTTCGAAGGCGCGCGGCGGCGAAAATGGGCCCGCACGCGGGGTCGGACCGCCGGCCTGACACCCGGAAAGCAGGCCTCGGCAAAACGTTCATACGCTGTACGCCAGCTCGTCCGGTCGATGGGGATTGTCGTCCCCACCGCCGAGCCGCGCCCGGCCATCGCGATGACCTCGGCGGCGTACGTGCGGGCGTATGCAAGCGCCAGGGGGCGCGTGAAGAACGGATGCGGCACAAGACCGCGCGCGTAGGGTGCGGTGCGTGAGAGCATTCTTTTCCCGGAGGTAACGAGGCTGGTCGCGCCTTGGTGGCCAAAAGCGCGAATCCGTCCGACGCCTTCGAAGAGCTCGAAGACGGCTGGAGTCGGTTCGTTGCAGACGATATCCGGCGCAGCGGCAGGCGCGACGTAGCGCGACCACACGTTCATAAAGCGCACTTGGTCCCCCAGGTTTGCGAATGCGACCACCAAATCTCCGGACCCGCCTGCCCTCTTTTGTGACAGCGAGGCGATCCCGTCGCCCACCGTGACGGCGGCATAGGCGAGCGCCCGGCGCCAGATGGGGAGATTTTCAAGGACGGGAGTCGGCGACAGTACCGGAAGACATAGGTGTTGCTGCGGAGCCGACATGGGCCTCACAGTGTAGGTATCGGTGAACGTGAACGGGTTCGAGGTCGGATGACGGTGTTTCCCGCCGCAGCGGCCCAATGTCGGCTACCGCACCCGCCTGGCGTTCGGTACCCGGCGCCGGGACACCGGGCCACCTGGGGACCCTATGTCAGGAATCCGGCTCTGCTTTCCTGCCCTATTTTGCTGGCGCGCCCGCACAGCAAGCGCGCGATGTCTGTTGCCCCCGCGGCGACGGGCCGATGAAGAATACGAAAGGCATGCAGACTTCCGCACAGGCCGACAGCGTCGCCGTCGGCATCATGGCCTACAACGAAGAGCGCAACATCGGGCCGCTGCTCGACAGCCTGCTTGCGCAAACGGCGCTGGCCCGAGTGCGACGCATCGTCGTCGTGGCCAGCGGATGTACGGACCGCACCTGCGAGATCGTCACCGCGTACTGCGGCCGAGATGACCGAATCACTCTCGTCGTGGAGCCGGCACGAACGGGGAAGGTGTCGGCGATTAACCACTTCCTCTATACGGCGCAGGAAGAAATTCTCGTCGTTTCCGGCGCGGATCTCATTTTGGAACCCCAGACGCTGGCGTGCCTGTTGGAACCCTTTGAGGATCCCGACGTTGGTATGACGGGTGCCCATCCCGTACCGGTCAACTCGCCGGATACGTTCTTTGGATACGCCGCCCATGTCATGTGGACGCTCCACCATGACGTGGCGCTACGCGACCCCAAGATGGGGGAATTGATTGCCTTCCGTAACGTCTTTCGCCGCCTGGACCCCGGTGCGCTCATCGACGAGTTGTCGATCCATCAGCTTCTGCGCTCGACCGGTTACCGCATCGTGTATGCGCCCCAGGCGCGACTCTACAACCGCGGCCCGGAAACTCTGCGCGACTTCATATCACAGCGAACGCACTGCATCGTGGGAAACCTGCAAATCATGCACGACCATCATGTGCCCGTGCCTACTATGCGCTTCGGTCCGGTGGTGCGGGCAGCTGTGCCGTTTGCGGCTCGCCATTGGCGGCGCTTGCCGTGGACGATCGCCGTCGCCTGCCTGGAGGGCTACTGCCGAGTGCGCAGTCGCGTGCTGTACCGGTCGCGACAGCGCCGGCAAGCACTGCGCACCTGGGAGCAGGTGACGACGACCAAGGCCGTCATGCCCAAGGCCTAACGCGTAGCGGTCGCGATGCGACGGCATGGATTGCCGACCGCAGCTGTCACGCTTCGGTGGTGCGCGTTATTGAAGCGCAGCGGTCGCGCTTCGATGGTGCGCGTTGTTATTGAAGCGCAGCGGTCGCGCTTCGATGGTGCGCGTTATTGAAGCGTAGCGGTCGCGCTTCGATGGTGCGCGTTATTGAAGCGTAGCGGTCGCGCTTGCGCGACCGACGCAACGTTCCGCACGCGATGGAGGACGCGGCGGCCGGGGTCCGTGCCGGAGGCCTCTGAGGGCGCGCGAAGCCAGGAGGGCGAGAGCGAGACCGCAGTGGAGCGCCGATCGTGTGCCGGAAGCACACGACGGCGCGTCCTCGGGCACGGACCTCGGCGGCGCGACCCCACGAAATGGGCGCAAGGTTCCGTCGGCCGCGCAAGCGCGGCCGCTACGAGGAAAGGGCTGCGCGGCCACGACACATTTACCAGGTTAGAACAGGGCTGCTTCGCGGAGCGCTTGGCCGAAAACTTTGGGCGCTTTGCGCGAGAGTGACGAATCCCCGGCGTCCGGCAGCTGTCGGCGCAGCTCCCACAATTCATCGCGCAGAGCTGCGGCTTTCTCGAACTCCAGGCGCGCCGCGGCCTCCTTCATCTCCTGCTCCAGCTTCGCGATCGTCGCGACGAGCACGTCGCGCGGGACCTCGCGCAGAGCCCTGGCACCCGCCTTGCGCGCCGGCTTCTCGGGCGCCCCCGTGGACTGCGCCAGGATGTCGCGCACAGCCTTGCGGATGCTCTGCGGGTCGATGTGGTGCTCGGCATTGTAGGCGAGCTGCTTGGCACGCCGGCGCTGCGTCTCGTTGATCGCCCGCTCCATGGACTGCGTGATGTTGTCGGCGTACATGATGACCGTGCCGCTGACGTTGCGCGCCGCCCGTCCGATGGTCTGGATGAGCGAGGTCTCCGAACGCAGGTAGCCCTCCTTGTCGGCGTCGAGAATCGCAACCAGGGAGACCTCCGGAAGGTCCAAACCCTCGCGCAGCAGATTGATGCCCACCAGGCAGTCGAATTCGCCCAGGCGCAGGTCGCGCAGGATCGCGATGCGCTCCAAGGTCTCGATCTCCGAGTGCAGGTACTTGGCGCGGATGTCCATCTCGATGAGGTAGTCGGTCAGGTCCTCGGCCATCTTCTTGGTCAGCGTCGTCACGAGGACGCGCTCATGGGCCGCGGCGCGGCGGCGGACTTCCTCCATGAGATCGTCCACCTGTCCCTTGGTCGGGCGCACGATGACCTGCGGGTCGACGAGGCCCGTCGGTCGGATGATCTGCTCGACGATCTGCGTCGAGTGGCGACGTTCGTATTCGCCGGGCGTCGCCGAGACGTAGACGATCTGCTTGACGTGCCGGTCAAACTCCTCAAAGGTCAGCGGCCGGTTGTCGAGCGCCGACGGGAGGCGGAAGCCGTACTCGACCAAGACTTCCTTGCGCGAGCGGTCGCCGTGGTACATCCCGTGAACTTGCGGCAGCGTCACATGCGACTCGTCGACGAAGACTAGCCAGTCATCGGGGAAGAAGTCGAGCAGGCAAAACGGCGTCTGTCCAGGCGCCCGGCCGGTCAGGTGGCGGGCGTAATTTTCGATCCCGTTGCAGTAGCCGAACTCGCGCAGCATCTCGATGTCGTTGCGCGTGCGCATCTCCAAGCGTTGCGCTTCGAGCAGCTTGCCGTGGGCGCGGAAGTAGGCCAGCCTCTCCTCAAGCTCGGCTTCAATGCCGTGGATGGCGCGCTGCAGCTTCTCCTCCGGCGTAATGAAGTGTTTGGCCGGAAAGACCGTCACCTCGTCGAGATCCTCGAGCAGCTCGCCCGTGATCTGGTTGACGCGCGCGATCGTCTCGATCTGATCCCCGAAGAAGTCAACCCGCGTGACGATCTCGTCGTCGACCGCCACCAGTTCCAGGACGTCGCCCCGCACGCGAAATGTCCCGCGCACGAGTGCCAGGTCGTTGCGACGGTACTGCATGTCGACGAGCTTGCGCAGCAGGGCGTCCCGGTCGTACTCCTGACCCCGCCGCAGCGTGACCGACATCTCGATGTAGTCGGAGGGCGACCCCAAACCGAAGATGCATGAGACTGAGGCGACGATGAGCGTGTCGCGACGCGTCAAGAGCGACTGCGTCGCAGCATGGCGGAGCCGCTCGATTTCCTCGTTGATGGAGGAGTCCTTCTCGATGTAGGTATCGCTGGACGGGATGTACGCCTCGGGCTGATAGTAGTCGAAGTACGACACGAAGTACTCGACCGCGTTGTGGGGAAAAAACTCCTTGAACTCGCTGCACAGCTGCGCGGCCAAGGTTTTATTGTGGCACAGGACGAGGGTCGGCTTCTGGACCCGCTCGATGGTCCAGGCCATCGTCGCGGTCTTACCGCTGCCCGTCACCCCCAAGAGCGTCTGGGCACGATCCCCGCGCAGGATACCCTCGCTGAGGGCCTGGATGGCGTGGGGCTGGTCGCCCGCTGGGCGGAAGGGAGAAACGACTTCGAACTTCGGCATCAAGTGTGTGTCCTGCGCCGCACCGGGCGGCGCAATCGAGAGGGCTGCCGGCGTCTCTTCGGAGAAGTCGGGCCAAGGCCTGCGACCGTCGCTCGCGGGCGTGAGCTGGCAACGGGAGGCCGCTGTTATGGCTACGGCAAAACCGGTCCTCTTCGCGGGCAACTCCAATCGCGCGCTTGCCGAAGAGATCGCACAACGGATGGGCATCCACGTCGGCAAGGCGCTGGTCAGCACCTTCGCTAACGACGAATGCCGCATCGAGATCCGCGAGAACGTGCGCGGGGCGGATGCGTTCGTCGTCCAGTCCCTGTGCAAGCCGCCGGACGGCATCCACTCGGTCAACGACTCCCTCATGGAGATGCTGCTCATGGTGGATGCGCTGCGCCGGGCTTCGGCCTATCGCATCACGGCGGTCATTCCATACTACGGTTACGCCAAGCAGGACAAGAAGACCAAAGGCCGCGAGCCCATCTCGGCCAAGCTGGTCGCCAACCTGCTCTCGACGGCCGGCGTCCAGAGAGTCCTCACCGTGGACCTGCATGCAGCCCAGATCCAAGGTTTCTTCGACGAACCGGTCGACAATCTGACGGCCGGCTTCATCCTTGCCAATTACCTCATCAACAAGCGCCGGCTGCAGGGGCCGTCGTGCGTCGTCGTCTCGCCGGATGCAGGAGGCGTGGCCCGCGCCGAGGCCTTCGCCAAGAAGCTCCAGACCTCGGTGGCCATCGTCTTCAAACGCCGACCCCGTCCGGACGTCAACGAAGTCAGCGAGGTCGTCGGCGACCTCAAGGGTAAGACCGCCGTCATCATCGACGACATGATCTCGACCGGCGGCACGCTCGTCAAAGCGGCCGAAGCACTCGTCGAGCGCGGCGCGACGTCCATCATCACGTGCGCCACGCACGGCATCTTCGCCGCGGGCGCGGCGCAGAAATTGATCGACTCGTGCATCAGCGAGGTCATCGTCACCAACACGGTCCCCGTACCGCCCGAAATCTGCGGCAACAAGATCACCGTCCTCAAGGTCGGCAAGCTCTTGGCCGACGCGATCAAGCGCATCTCGATGAACCGCTCGGTGTCCGAAATCTACGAGCAGCAGGAACAGGAACTGGCGCGGTCGCAGTCCGGCGGTCCGCTCTTTGCGGCGGGCGACGACGGCAGCTACGAAGAAGCCGCCGCGTCGGGACCTCACGTTTCCGACGGCGTGCCGCATCAGCCGGGACCCTCTGCTGCACCCGAGTCCGATGCCGGGCACCCTGCACCCGGCGGTACGGCCGGCCACCTCAACGGTATGCCCGCAGCCGACGCAGCGCCGCCGGCCGGCGAAACCACGGCCGGGCCGGATCAATGTGAAGAGCACCGCAAGGCCGAGGGCATGTAGGGAAGGACACCCGCCCTCGGCGCGGGTGCGACCGCGATGCCGCGGTGGCATCACGCATGTACCTAGTTTTGAAGAGGAGATATGCAACAGACAACCGTGAAGGTAAAACCCCGCCCGGCAACCGGCACTCGAGCCGCCAAGGCCGTCCGCTCCCAAGGCGGCGTACCGGGCATCGTCTATGGCAAGGGATTCGGCGATCCATTGCCGGTCGTCGTTGATGCCAAAGACTTACGTGCCGCCTTGGCCGGGCACGCAGGCAGCACGGTGCTGACCCTTGACATCGAGGGTCGCGGCACGACCCCCGCCATCGTACAGGATCGCCAGCTGGACGTCATCACCAAGCGTCTCATTCACGTCGACCTGCACGCCATCAGCATGGATGAGGTCGTCGAAGCGCACGTGCCGCTCGTCCTGGCGGGCACACCGGCGGGCGTCAAAGAGGGAGGCATTCTTGACTTCGTCGTGCGCGAAGTGACGATCGAGGCGCTGCCCACCGATATTCCGGATCAGATCACGGTCGACGTCAGCCGGCTCAATATCTTCGACACGATCCACGTCCGCGACCTCACACCGCCGCCGGGCGTCACTATCACGGATGACCCGAGCGAGATCATCGTTTCGATCTTGCCGCCCGCCAAGGCCGAAGAGGCCGCCACGGCGGCGGCCGCCGAGGCGCCCGCCGAGCCGGAGCTCATCGGAGAGAAGAAAGCCGAACCCGAAGAGGGCGAAGAGGCGGGGTAGCCCGGCCTGGATATCCCACACACGGCCGCGCACACGCTTGTCGTCGGGCTGGGCAATCCGGGCCCGCGGTACGAGAAAACCCGCCACAATGTCGGCTTTCGCGTCGTCGGTGCGGTGGGTCGGCAGCACGGCGTTGCCCAGTCAGCGTGGCGCACGCGTTTTGCGGGTCGCCTGGCGATCGTGCCGTCGCACAACCTGCTCCTGCTCATGCCGCAGACGTACATGAACGAGTCGGGCGCCAGCGTCGCGCCCTGCGCCGCGTACTACGACATTCCGCCGCAGCGCATCCTCGTCGTGTGCGACGACATCAACCTGCCCTTCGGGCGGCTGCGCTTGCGGCGCGCCGGCAGCGACGGCGGACACAACGGTTTGAAGTCTGTGATTGCAGCTCTGGGAACGCAGGACTTCCCTAGGCTGCGCGTGGGCATTGGCCGCCCGCAGGATGACGCCATCGGGTACGTCACCGGCCGCTTCAGCGCCGACGAAGAAAAAGCTCTTCCGGAGATCGTCGAGCGTGCAGTGCGGGGCGTCGAGGCCTTCGTGAACCGGAGCGTTGAGGACGCGATCGCCATTGTCAACGCCTACGGAGGCGGGCCTGCCCCGCCGAAGGAGGAGCCGGCGCCGGGTAAAAGTCCTTAAGGGTGCAGAGCAACGTCGAGGGATTCGGGCGGCTGCTGGTCGCCGCTGGCATGGTGCTGATCGTGCTTGGCTTGCTCTTCACGTTCATGCGGACCCTGCGCCTAGGCATGCTGCCGGGGGACTTCCACTGGTCGGGGCGCGGGTGGCAGGTGTGGCTGCCTCTTGGGACATCCATCCTGCTGTCCCTCATCTTGACCCTCGTCCTGAACCTGTTTGCGGTCTTCATCCGGCGCCGCTAGGGTGACGATAACCAAAATAGGCGGGAAATCGTTCTGAAAGTGATGGACGCATTTTTGGAAGGAAACACGGAAGGCTTGACGACGGCCCGGGAGTTTGCCGGGAGTGTCTTCGTGCTGCGCCTGGACGAGAGCACAGCGCACGCGCCCACACTCGTCGAAGACCTGCTCTTCATGCGGCGCGTGGGCGTGAGACCCGTCATCGTCGTGGACGCCGAGCAGCGCCGGCTGAGCGAGCGCCTCATTGGACTCATCAATCGCGTGGGCGGCGAAGCGGTCGGCCTGGACGGCACCTCGGCCAGCACCCTCGTCGTGTCGTCGAGCGCGGATGGCCGGGCGGTCGTGCGCCGCGTCAACACGTCGTTGCTCGGATTGCTGCTCGAGCAGGGATACATCCCGGTCTTCACCGCTCGCGGCACCTCGATCGCAGGAACACCGACGCCGCTGGACGCGGCGGATGCCGCCCGTGAGCTTGCCGCCGCAGTCCGTGCCAAGCGCCTGCTGTATCCCAGCGGCACGGGAGGTATCCGGCTCGAGGACGACGAGGTCGTGGCCGAGTTGACCGCCTCCGAGGCGCTGGCGTTGGCGGCCACAGGCCGTTTGGACCCCGATCAAGCCAAGCAGCTGGCCGCCGCAGCCCTGGGCGTTCGCTCGGGCGTCGATGCGGCTCAGCTGTTGGACCTGACGGCTACCCACGCCGCCCTGGTTGAACTTTTGACCTCGCACCACTTGGGGACGCAGGTCATCTCGCACGTCCTGCTGACGAACTGAGCTCACGGCTTGTGGGACGACACGCCCGGGCGTGCCCAAGCGGGTGGACCTGGGTGACGAACTGACCTGGCGGGCTTGGGATGCGGACAGGTCGGACCCGGCTTTTTCGGCGAACCTCTCGCGGAGGGCTACAAGGATGCCAACCTATATTATTCTCAGCCGCATTGGACCGCAGGCGTTTGCGGATCCTAACGGTTTCAAAAAGATCGCGCAAGACGTCAGCGAGCAGATTCGACGCGACTGCCCGAACGTGCGCTGGCAGAAGAGTTACCTCGTGACCGGCCGCTTTGATGCGGTGGACATTGTCGAGGCTCCCGATCTCGCCAGCGTCGAGCGCGCGGCGCTCATCATCCGGGGCCGCGGACACGCGACGACCGAGACCTTAGTGGCGACACCCTGGGATGATTTCATCGCGTCGCTGAGCTGAGGCACGCGCGCGGCGGCTGCGCTAGCGCGACCGACAGCGCGCCTCCTTTGGTAGCGGTCGCGCGTGCGCGACCGACAAAACATCCCATATTCCGGGGGCAAACGTTACCTGCCAAGGCGCTACGTTCTCTCGGCCGTGCAAGCACGGCCGCTACAGACCCTCATTGGTAGCGGTCGCGCGCCTCCTTTGGTAGCGGTCGCGCGCCTCCTTTGGTAGCGGTCGCGCGTGCGCGACCGACAAGAACCTACCGGGGTGGTTGATCCTTGGGGCGAGTATGACCGACGATTACCCCAGGCGGCGGCTGCCCGGGTCCTGCAGCGGCTCCCCACGCCGGCACAATGGGCAGTCCTGCGGCTCATAGTCTGCCAGCGGCATCTCGAGGAGGGCGTGCAGCGGCTGAGCGAATGCCACTCGGCCCCGCACGACGACCGCCCCGATCCCGACAACCTGGGCTCCGGCTGCCGTGACGACGTCCACCACCTCGCGCGTCGACTGACCCGTCGTCATAACGTCCTCCACCACCGCAACGCGCTCTCCGGAGCGTAATGAAAATCCGCGCCGTAGGACCGGTACGCCGCCTTCCTTCTCGACGAAGATAAACCGGGCGCCGAGGTGCCGGGCAACAACGTAGCCGGGGATGATACCGCCGGCAGCCGCCGACACGACGACCTCGGGCCGCGCCGGCGCGAGCAACCCCGCCAGGGCGGAACCGACGGTCTCCGCCGCCCTGGGATCTTCAAAAATGCGAAACTTTTGAATAAAGCTGTCGCTGTGTAACCCGCTCGACAGCCGAAAGTGCCCGCTCAGCAACGCGCCCTTGCGTTCGAGCAGCGCCCGCACCTCTTCCGGCGTCACGACGGCTGGCGCGTCAGGTCGGCCTTGGCCGCGTCAAGCTCTGCGCAGATTGCGCGCACCGCGGCACGCGGGTCGGGCGCTTTCGTGATGGGGCGGCCCACCACGATGTAGTCGGCTCCCGCCCGGACGGCCGCCGCGGCGGTCGCCGTGCGCCGCTGGTCGCCACCGCTCTCCCCTTCCGGCCGGATACCTGGACAAATGACCGTGAACGGCGGCTGCGTGTGGGCGCGCACGACGGGCACGGCTTCCACCGGGCACACGACACCGTCCAGCCCGCATTCCTGGGCCAAGCGGGCGCGCATCGCGATCACCTCGTGCGCGGGCCGGTCGACGCCGGTCTCGCGCAGATCCTCGTTGGACAAGCTTGTCAGCAGCGTCACCGCCACAATCTTCACAGGCCGTCCGGCCGCTGCGAGTTCGTCACGCGCCTGTGCCGCCGCGGTTAGCATGCTGCGCCCGCCTTCGGCATGGACGGTAACGAATGCGGCGCCGGAGCGGCCGACGCTGCGGATCGCCCCGGCGACGGTATTGGGGATGTCGTGCAATTTGAGATCGAGGAAAATCGAACGCCGCGCCTCGCGCAATTCCGCTAGAATCTCATTGCCGAAGGAGTAGTACGCCTGGTAGCCGACCTTGTACCAGCGCACGTCGGCCGCGGTGTGGCGAAAGATATCCTGGGCTTCTTCGAGTTTGGCCTCGTCGAGCGCCACAATCAGCTGCGTCATGTGGCCTGCGTTCTTTGTCATAAGCCGGCCGCCGGCCTGGGGCCGGCAAAGCCCGGGTTGGCCAAGCCTGTGAGTTCTCCCACGCGGCGACAGCCCCGGCGGAACATTTCCCGCTCAATCGCCTCCAGCACGCGCAGATGAACGTCGGGCCGGCGGAAGTTTGCCGTGCCGATAGCCACTGCAGTGGCACCCGCGAAGAGGAATTCGAGCGCGTCCGTGCCCTCCGCGATGCCGCCCATGCCGATGATGGGTATGGTCACCACCTGCGCGGCTTCCCACACCGCATGCACGGCGATGGGCCGGATGGCGGGCCCGGTGAGACCGCCGGCCGCATTAGCCAGTACCGGCTGCGCCCGTTCGACGTCAATGACGAGGCCGCGCACGGCGTTGATGAGCGAAATAGCATCCGCGCCGGCATCTTGGGCGGCACGCGCAATGGGTCGGATGTCGGTCACGTTGGGCATCAACTTCGGGATGACCGGCAGGCGGACGCGCTGTTTCACCGCGGCGACGACCTGGGCCAGCGACGCGGCATCGGCCGCAAAACAGCGCCCTTCCCGTTCAACGTTGGGACACGAGACATCAAGCTCGATGGCGACAACATTGGGCAGGCCGTCAAGTGCAGCGGCCACGGTCACGAATTCGTCGACGCTGAAGCCCGCCGCGCTTGCGATGACGGCAGTCGGCACATCCTGCAGCGCTGGGGCAACGTGGTGCAGAAAGTGGTCGAGACCCGGGCCCTGGAGTCCGATGGCGTTGAGCAAACCCGCGGGTGTCATGGCCAGCCGCGGCATGTCGTTGCCCAGGCGGGGATACCGCGTGATGCTTTTGAGCGTGATGGCGCCATACCGGCCGACATCCGTCAGGCGGCCGAATTCATCACCCTTGTTGTAGCAGCCGCTTGCGGCAATGACCGGTGCACGCAGGGTTGCCGAGCCGATGCGGACGCTGAGATCGGGCGCCGGGGCAGCTTGTGGGACTGTCACGTCTGCCATACCAAATCCGCCGCCCGAAAGACGGTCCCGTCCGCGCACACGCGGGCGACGTCGAAGCTCCGCGTTTCGCTCTCAGCGCGCGGATAGCCCGTACCTTGCGGGCAGCCGCGGCGAACGGGCACAACACATCCCCAGCACGTACCGAGAGAGCAGCCGAACGTTTCCTCCAAGGACACTTCGCACGTGATGCCGTGATCGTTCGCGTAGGCGCAGAGTGCGCGCAGCATGCCCGGCGGACCGCAACCGTAGAGAACACCCGGCGGAGCCAATGCCTGCAAGCGCTGAATGACGGTCCCGCGGAAACCGCTCGACCCGTCATCGGTGCAGACGTCAAGGGGAAACCCAAAGATCTGGAGTTCGCGCATGCCGACGAGGAGGTTCGCCGATCGCGCGCCGAGCAGGATGGTCGCGTCCATGCCAGCGTTGTGCAGCTCGCGAGCCAACAACCACATCGCCGCAACGCCCAAGCCGCCGGCCACAAGGGTGGCTCGGGTAGTACGCTCCTCAGGGAGCCGGAAGCTATTGCCGAGAGGGCCGATACAGGATACTGCTGTTCCCTCGGCGAGGGAAGCGAGACGGCGAGTCCGTTCACCCCATTCTTGGAAGAGAAGGCTAAACGTATCGTCCTGGACGGTATAGATGCCCAGGGGCAGCCGCACCATGAACGTACCGGGCAGGTCCAGAGCAACAAATTGAGCGGACTTGGCGGCCGCGGCAATCTGCGGAGCACGCAGAGTCAGATACCAAAAGCCGGGAGGTAGAAACTCCCGGCGCACGAGCGTCGCGGGCTCGAGGTACGGCCCACTCTGAGACATAGTGGAGCACGTTTTTCGCGCCGGACGGCGACACGCCCTTGGTCTGCCGGGTATCGGGCTGCCCCATGGCCCTCACGTGTGACGTTCTCTCGGTCGCGCACGCGCGACCGCTACGGTTTTCCGGTGCGTAACGGCCGCGTTGACGCGGCCGACGGAACGTCACGCCATGCAATCACCGGACTCGGTACGTTCTGTCGGTCGCGCACGCGCGACCGCTACGGAAGCGGATGCTCTCGCGGGCGCGCTAGCGCACGAGAAACGTTACGAACACCGTCGCCGAAATCGTATCCGTCCCGGGCAAGATCGGCGCGGCCGACACCATGCGCGCCATCATGGGCCCCGGGGACACCTCAGCCGATGGCGCCACCGTGCTGATGGTCTCGATGCGGACGACGTGCAATCCGGCGGCACCCGCGATTGTCTGCGCGACCCGGCGCGCGGCGGCGACCGCTTTCCCGAGCGCCTCCAGGTACAGAGAATCCGCGCGGCTGGACTGATAGCTTAAACCGTAGGAAACGTTTGCACCCGCGGCAATCGCGGCGTCCAAGACTCGGCCGGCATCGGCAACCGCCGTGGTCACCTGAAGCGTCTCAGAGGCGACGTACGACCCGGCAGGTGCCATCCGGGCCTGGGCGGCCATGGGTTGCGGTTGCCCGGGCTGGGGAGCAGGCGGCTCGCGATACTCAAGGTTGTATCCCGAGGTTTGAATCGAGCGCGCGGGGATTCCCAAGCGTTCGATCGCCGCGATCACCTGTGCCGCGGTTGTGTTGACACCCTCTGCGGCGGCGGTTGCCGTCGGGGCCTCGTTGCGCACGCCCAACTGCATGCGCGCGATGTCCGGCACGTACTCCACGTTGCCCGACGCATTGACGGTGATCGAGGGTGGCCTCGTCATCATCATGCCACCCATCATCTCGCGTCCTTGCGCCCGGGCTTGCACCGGCGCGAGTGATGTGGCTGCCAAAGCCGCCACCGCGAGCCCTAACCCCGCCATACCACGCGTCGTCTTCATCTGAAGTCTCCTTTCGGGTTCACGTTCAACCGCCGCCGCCACACGGCACATGCCGGCTGCGCCAGAGCTGCCGCGACGTCTTCGCTCAGGCCGGACCTCAGGCGAGGGCGATACGCTCGATTGCTTCGTAGCGCGTCGTCTGACCTGCCGGCAGCGATTCCATGAGCGTCAGGCGAACAACCTCCAGGCCGGCTGTCCCGGGCAGTGGCGGCAGCGCAACCGGCCGCCGATCCTTGATGCGGCAGATCGTCACGTGAGGATGCGGATCGTTGTCAAAAGTGTAGCCCAGAGCGGCGCACGTGTCGCGTACCTCGCGGGCACATTCCGCGAAAGCCCGATTCGACGTGCGACTCCCCAGCCAGATGACCCTCGGCCGGCTGGGATTGGGGAAAGCTCCCAGCACGTCGAACACAATGTTGAAGGGTTTGACACGCGAGGCAGCCCTGCGGAGTGACCGCGTAAGGTCCTCAAGCTGGTCCTGCGGGGTTGCCCCCAAAAATGCAAGCGTACTGTGAAGCTTCTCGGACGGTTCGAAGCGTGCACCGCGCAGTCCGGCATCTTCCAACACCGCCGCTGCGCGGCAAGCCAGGTCGCGCACCGCGTCGTTCACCTCGATGGCGACAAAGAGCCGACGGGTCACTGCGGCTTATGATTCGGAGCACACCGAGGGCTGTCCCGCGCAGCGCCTGTTCGACCCGGAATCGCCATTGGGTATCCGGCACTTTCACCCCAGGTTAATGCACGCCGCCGTGCCGGCCGACTAGATTTACTGTATGGATGTCGCGCAGGCTTCGACCAAGCCTCGGCAGCAGAAGATTTTGATCGTTGAGGACGATGCCAACATCGCCCGGGTCTTGCAGTTGGAGCTTGAGCACGAGGGGTTTGCCGTCGAAGTCTGCAGCGACGGCGTGACCGCCATCGAGCGCGCGCTGAAGCAGCCCGATCTCATCGTCCTCGACATCCTCCTGCCCCGCATGGACGGGCTCGAAGTCTGCCGCCGGGTGCGCAAGCACTCGTCGGTGCCGATCATCATGCTCACCGCCAAGGACGCGGTCCCGGATCGCATCACCGGCCTGGAAACCGGCGCCAACGACTACCTGACGAAACCGTTTTCCATCGAAGAGCTGCTGGCCCGCATCCGCGTACAGTTGCGGAGCCGGGAGCCTGCCCCGCGCATCCTCCAGGCCAAGGATCTCACCCTCAACCGCGACACGCACGAAGTTCAGCGCGCGGGGCGGCCGATCAGCCTCACCGCGAAGGAGTTTGCCTTGTTGGAGTTCCTCCTGCTGTACCCTAACAAGGTGCACACGCGCGACGAAATTTTCAACAGCGTCTGGGGGTCGGACTACCTGGGCGAGTCGAACCTCATCGACGTGTACATCCGCTACCTGCGCAACAAGATTGACACCGCAAGCGACGAGAAGCTGATTCACACCGTGCGGGGAGTCGGCTATTCACTCCGCACCTAGCTCGCCTCGTATCCCCTTCTTCACCAGCCTGCGCGCCCGCATCACCTTCGCCTACGCAGGCCTCCTCGCGCTGGTGCTGGTCGGCTTCGCGGGCGTCATCTACGCGGGCGCGCGCGACGTTCTCTTGTCCGCATCCGCGTCCCACGTCGCCGACACCGCGCAGCAGCTCCAGCGCGAGCTCCAGACGGCAAGCCAGAACAACCCCTTCGGGGTCGTCGCGACGCGCACGGCACTGGGTGATCAGACGTTCCTCGACGGCTTCTCCGGGACCGGTTTGTTCATCGAAGCCTACAATCAGTATGGCCGCCCGATCGGCAAGAGCACGAATCTCGGCACAGCCGATATCCCGACGACTCTCGAACACCGCGGTTTGCCGCGCCGCCTGCCCGCGCTCGGGGAGTGGGGGATTGCCCAAGGTGACACCGGACGACTGCTGGTTGTGCGCGTTCCTCTGCGGGCGGGTTCGACGCTGGAAGCGACCGTTGACGTCGCGGAGTCGCTGGCCAGCATGGATGCCGTCCTGGCGCGCTTTCGAAGATTCCTCTTGATTGGGCTGGCTGTGGCTTTGGCATGCATCGCCCTGGCCAGCCTGTCGCTCGCCCGTGCCGCACTCGGACCGATCGGGCACATCACCCAGGCGGCCCGCGATATCAGCAGCGAGGACCTGAGCAAACGACTCAACTGGACCGGCCGCGCCGACGAGCTTGGCTTGCTCGCGCGCGCCTTCGACGATATGTTGGCCCGTTTGGAATCGTCGTTTGCGCGCGAGCGCCGTTTCATCGCCGACGCATCGCACGAGCTCAAAACGCCGCTCACCGTCATCAACGCCAACGCGCAGATGCTGGCCCGCTGGGGCGCCCGCAATCCGGATGTCATGGCCGAGGCACTGGCGACGATCGAGGCCGAAAGCGCCACGATGGCCCGTGTCATCAACGCCATGCTGACGCTGGCCAAGACGGACGATCCGGGCGCCCTCACCCTGGAGCCGGTCGATCTGCGGCGCATCGTGACGGACGTCGGCAACGCCCTGCAAACCACTGCTCACGCCAAAGGGCTCGTCCTGCGCGTGGACGCGGGGCCCGCCGAATCCCCGGTCTTTGTGCGCGGCGAACCCGGACTCTTGCGTCAGCTGGTCACGAACCTCGCCGACAACGCCATCAAGTTTACCCAGCAGGGAGGTGTCACGCTCAACCTTGCGGCTCGCGATGGCATGGCGCATCTGGCCGTTGCCGACACCGGTCCGGGCATACCATCCGACGCACTGCCGCATATCTTCGAGCGCTTCTACCGGGCCGATCCGGCTCGCTCGCGCAACGTCGAGGGGACGGGCCTGGGTCTCGCCGTTGTGCAAAACATCGTCCGCCTGCATGGCGGCGACATCCAGGTTCGCAGCCAACCCGGCCACGGCACGTGCTTTGATATCAGCCTGCCTTTGCTTGGATCCGGTGCGTGAAGCGAGACTTCCGGCACGCCGGTCGCGTTTCTCATCAACCCTTCATGCCCGGCCCACCCGGGTCTCATTCCCTTCAGCGGCGGTTCCCCGTACAATGAGATGACGCGGGCGTGCGCCAAGCCGCGTCACCAAGAGGATGCTGAAGACAAAGATGCCCCATGCCCCAGTTGCCCCGCTTTCGGTCGCGCGAGCGCAACCGC